>JANLFK010000017.1 GCA_024655945.1 candidate division KSB1 bacterium | reverse complement strand
GAGACGTGCCTGACTTGTTGAACAGGATGGAGCCGTTTTTACCGAAAGAACCTTCAGAAAAGGAGTGAGCTGTCCAACATCTCGCTCCAGCCGACTGCTCCCTCGGCGGCTTCGCTCCGGTGCAGTGGCGGAGCCCGGTGCCGTTGTGTAGCCTCAGCTTTTCGACCTCCCAAGCGCTGAAGAAAGGAGAAATCGCGCCTGACTGGTCGAAAAGCAAGAGATTGCCTCGAACGCGGCTTGATTTGTATCAACCTTGCTCATCCCGCATGGGCGTTGGCCCACTTCGACGAGGCAATTCACCTTGAGCCGGAGTTGGCGTTGCCGCATCTGGACCGAGCAGTTACTCTGCACCGACGTGGAAGGATTCAGGGTGCGTTGAATGTATCCGAGCCAGTGACGAAGTACGATCCCAGACCTTCAACCGCATGGTACAACTTGGGTAACCTACTGTCACAATTGGGGGGCGAGGACGATGCCTTGGCTGGGCTCGACAAAGCCGTCGCAGTGAACGGGAACTTAGATCCTCAATCGTGGAGCTGCTCGGGCGAACTTGGATAATTTAGCACAAGGTTTGCAAAGTTTCGATCGCGTTCTTGAAATAGACCCTAATGATTCAGATGCATTGAATGCAAAAAGCCAGGTCCAAGCTGCTATGGGCCGAGGAGGCAACCATGATTGACGCGCACCAATTGGTTAAGGTGCAAACGCTAGTCAAGGCCGGGCGACTTAACGAGGCCAAAATGCTCCTTGGTCAAATCGCTTGCACAATCCCACAGCCAGACGACGTGACCACTCAGTTTGAAGCGAATCAAGTAATGGAAGTATGTGGTGCTATCGGCCAGACTCTGAGGAAAAACGGCCAGTTGGAAATGGCCCTACCTTGGCTCAGCACTCTATGTAAGTTCGCGCGCAAATTCGCTCCAACTTCAGTAGACACCGCATGGGACCACTACCACTATGCCGAATCATTGATCGAGTATGCCGACTCTCTGGCCGAACCCGCCCGTACGAACTGCAGGAAACGTGCTTCGACAATGTGCGATGAAGCTCGGAGGATCAACCATACGTCGAACAACCCAAGTTCGAGATTGGCGGAGAAAATACGCCATTTAATAAGGCGCTGCACGTGACCTGCATTGCGCTTCCCTTCATGGCGGCAGGTGACCTTAGAGGTTAGGCCGTCTGAGCTAGCGGTGAGGAGGCCATGTGTATGTGAGACGGCAAAGTCGCTACGAAAGACCGGCTAGTTCCGACATTCGCAAGACAATCGCTCAAGAAAATGGGCCCCTCACCCGAATTTGTCCACGAATGTGGGCATCTTGAGGCCACCGAGACAGTGGAGCAACAGGGTAGAAGAGGCCACTGGCTATCCATACCCCCGCGCCCTCATGCTGACCGCCTTGGCACTGGCATTCATTGCCTCCGCAAGCCCGCTGTCAACGGAAAGCGCAAAGTAAGGCAGCACTCCATCGCGATGGCTGCCGAGCAGGAAGGCGAACTCCTGCATCGGCCGGAGGTGCGACTCCATGGCCATACTGATCCAGTGCTCCGGGAACACCGCTGCCTCCGGGTGAGTGCGCTGCTCCTAGAGATGACGCAGCTGCTCCTTGAGCAAATAGGCGCGACTGGTCTGGAGATTCAATCCCTCCAGGTAGCTGAGACGTTGTCGCTCCGGCGACTGATCCCATCAATCCCCACAATGAGGACTTGTCGCGGCAGGCCAGCCCATAAGCCACCACCCGCCTCACCGCTGCATCGACCGCCTGCCAGGAGACGCCACACAGATGGGCCACTCTGCCCATGGCCAGCAACCGTGCCCACTCGGCCAGCGCCAAAATGAGCGGGTACGACAGCGAGCCTTTCCCCTGGCTGCAGGGGATCTTCTCGACGCGCACGCCGCACTGCGGGCAGGCCACCCGTGCGGGCCGGTAGGAGATCCACACCGGGATATTCCACAGCGGCACATGGCGCCACCTGCGGGTAGACAGACGGTCCCTGCCCGGGTGGCGGTTGCCACTGCGGGAACACTCCCGATGCCTGCCGCGGATCAGCTCAAGGTGTATGGTCAGACCCTTCAGGTCACCAGTGACGCTTGCGACAAGATGATCCTTGATTCCCAAAGTCCACTTTACTATCTTTTCCATCGGCATGAGAGACCTCTTCGTAGCTCTGGGTGCTGCGAAACGGCCCAAAAGTTACGAATATCTCTCATGCCTTTCAAGTAGTTACCTCCCGCATATCCTGCACAAATTCTGGAGAGGAGCCAAAAAATTTGCCCATCTCTAGAAACAGTTCCCCCGGATGATCTTGGAAAGAATATCCGGGGGAACGGGATGGTTTTAGATCAAGTTTACTGTTCGTTTTTTAAGACGCAATGAATAAAGCCCCGCTAATTCATACTACTTCGCCAGAATCAATTTGCGATAGAGCACCACTTCCCCGGTCGTCAGCCGACAGATATAAATCCCACTGGCCACTCTAATGCTCATCTCGTCCTGAGCATTCCAGTCAACGGAATGAACCCCTGCTCCTTGATGGCCAGTGACCAGATTCTTTACCAAACGGCCATATGTACCAAATATTTGCAACAGCACCTGTCCGGCCTGGGGCAGGGCGGAGGAAATTGTCGTCGTCGGGTTAAACGGGTTGGGATAGTTAGGATTCAGGACATACTCCTCAGGAAGTTGTTTGGTTCTGTCAGCAACCGAGGTGGGATTGGGCGTCACATACGAGATGTTCTGAGGAGTCAAAGTAATGGGATTGCCTGAAGGATCATTAGCCGTGACCTCGCTCAGAGAAAGGTTGATGGTTATTCCGCTGGTCACCGAGGGCTTTTCTTTCAACTTGATCCGTGCTACGATGCCCGTGCCACTGGCGGCCGGCTGACCGCTCTTTTTGCTGATGCCGACACTCACCACGCCAGCGCTGTTGTTGATGTCGGGAAAAAACACCGGGTCTGCTCCCAGAAAATCGCCCTTTTCGGCAGACAGTGCCTCCAGTTTATCCGCTGGAAAGTTGAATTTGAACGCCACACCGAACAGGTTCTGGGCATCCTTAACCTGAATATCGACGTAGAATTGCTCGTGCAGGGCGTGGTTATTGACTACCGGGGTAATATAAGCTTGAGTAATAGCAGAGACATCCACTCTGGCGAAAATGTCTTTCCCTTGTCCTGGGACACGACTATCGGTCCATGCGAAATATAAATTATTGTTAACCCATTTAACATCAACCCCATTCTGCATTTTTTTCCGCTATCCTGGTTAACACGCATTTCATGCCCCGTTGGCTGTGCGTCTGATGAGAAGAAACGACAATAAATATCACCGTCATCATCCAAGCCATTTCGATAATCATCCCAGGCAACGATGAAGATGTTATCGACTCTATTCACCGCAATAGCAGCGCCGGCCTGATTCGTATCCTCTATAATCTCATTGACCTTGAAATTAGGCCCGATCAGCATACCAGTACTCGAGATGCGTTGCCCATAAACATCAGAGTACCTCCCGTTTCTAGCATCTTCCCAGACGATGACATAATTGCCGTTTCCATCAATGATAATCCTGGGATCGGATTGATAGCCCTCCACTGGCTCGGTCACCCTAATAGTGGAGCCCCGACTCACACCATCATAACCAAACTTTTTGCAATAGACGTCAATATAGGTTCCCCAGGCCACCATAAAGTTGCCATTTTCATCCATAGCAATGTCTGGATAATACTGGTCCAAGAAGGGCTGATCTTCATCCACAAGAAAATTGCTTCCCAGTTTATTGCCTCCATTATCATATCGCTGACAGCACAAACGCAAATTAGAATTTTGCCAAACTACAACAAAAGTTCCATCAGCTCTCATTGCAATAGCAGTCTCATTTTCATAGCTTGGTACAAGGGATTCGCTTATTTGGAAGCTATTTCCTCGTTTGGTTCCATTGGAATAGAAGCATTGTCCATAAATGGACTGTCTTCCGTCATCCCGCCAGACAATCACAAAATTACCATTACCATCCACTGCAACTGAGGGAGAGCATTGATCCCCATAATCCGTGGCCGGGTTGACTCGAAAGTTACTGCCCCTTTTTGTTCCCCTACAATCATAGAGTTGACCATAGATATCCCAATTGCCATTTCGCATGTCCTGCCAGACTACGATAAAATTTATGTTTCCATCACAAGCAATTCTTGGTCGTATTTGATCGTTGTCGTCGGTATTGTCGTTCACCTGAAACTCCTGGCCCAGGACACTGGTTACTGAGATCACCAAATAAAATAAGAAACATGATATTTGATAAATCAACATGCGCTTCATGAGAATATCCTCCTGAAATAAAACAAAGTCCGAAAAGGCAAGTGCCCGCCACTTCTAATTTGGCGGGCACTTGGCTTTAACTCACTTTGCGAGTATCATTTTTTGGTGCAGCACATGATCTCCAGCAGTCATGCGATAAATATACATGCCGTTGGCCACTTCTTTGCCGGCGTCATCGCGGGCATCCCAGGTGACCGAATGCATGCTGGGTTGTTGTACGGCATCGACCAATGTTCTCACCAGGCGTCCAGTCAAATCGAACACATGGAGGCACACGTGTGTTTCGGCGGGCAACGCATAAGAAATCGTGGTCGTCGGGTTAAACGGGTTCGGGTAGTTGGTAAACAGCTGGTATTGAGTGACCGGCGCTGCAGCAATATCCGTCCACACAGGATTGGAGCAGGCCTGAGCCTGAATGTGAATCGGCTTGCCCTGAGCATCATTCGCTTTCACACCTTCAATTTTCACGCCGGCATTTTCAAGAGATCGCTCGCCAGTTGACAAGCGGAACGTGATGCGGGCTACCGATCCCTTTTCCGCCGTCGCTTTCTGTCCCATCTTCCGGCTGATGCCAATGCCCATCTTGCCCAGACCTGGATCATCTTTATAGAAGAAGATAAGATCCTGACTGAATAGATCTCCCGCTTCCGCCAGCGTGAACGCTAGATCCTGCGGCGGATAATTCAGCTCAAAAGCGAGTCCAAAAAGGTCGGCTAGGCTTTCTGCCTGAATATCGAGATAGACCTCCTTTCGCTCGGCATTGAAGGAGAGTTTCGGGATAAGCGTGCCGGCAATCACACCCGATGGTTCATTCTCATCAGATGTTTTTGCCATCGTGTGTGTCTTACCCCAGTTCAATCCGATGACCAAAACATCGGCCTGGTTGACTATCCCGTCGCCGTTGCCATCGGCGTAAGTTGCCGCTTCGGGAGTCCAGGGGCTTACCGTGTGGCCAATCCATTGTGTTTCGTTGGCATGGCAGGTCCGCCGTGGTCCGGTTTTATTCCAATGAACACCGAGCGGCAGGACATCCGCCTGATTGACAATTCTGTCGTTATTGGTATCTCCCGGCCATACGGTAATGCCGCTGGTAATCGTTATGGTAGCGCTGCCGAAGGCTAATCCGATTGGATTGCCGTTGGGATCATTGGCGGTTGTATTCTGAATGGCAAAGGAAATCTGGGTGTTGGCAGGTGTTGATCTCAGCGATTTGAATCTTATTTTAATGACCGAACCATAGCTGTTTACTCCAGTACTCAAGCCTTTGCGGGTCAATCCAACGGCTACTTTTCCATGTGGATCATCCGGCGTGACAAATTCTAACAGATCCGACCCTAAAAATGAGCTGCTCATATCATAAGAAACATAATCAATATAAGTTGTTGAATAACCAAGTTCAAAACTCACGCCGTATAAGTTTGAGACCGGTTTAGCAGCAGGACCAACGATAATTTCGACATCAAATTCAGCGCCGGCTTGCTGAGTAGAGGCGGTGGAAGGGGTAATGGGAATATCGCCGCCTCCTGCGCTAATCCTCACGCTTTTTCCTCCGGACCAACTGGAGACAACTGAATTATCAGAAGAACATCGAGCCTGGGCTTTCACTGTATAGGTTCCAGGAGAACTATAAGCATAGCTTTGAGAAGAAGAACCCCAGGAGGAATAAACGCCATTGCCCCAATAAAAACGGTATTGGACACTATGTCCCTGATTACAGGTCGAGCCGCCGGTTGAGAAGGACAACGATTGATTAACAGTTCCTGTTGAAGGACCGGAAGGCGTGTTCGGAGTACTTACTGTATGGCTAATGTTCCCTGCAGTTTCCCAACAAATTGCCTTGAAGAGTTCTTTTGATTTGTCATTGTAAGAAGGTGAACCAGCCCAGAAAGCCACCGAACCCTTCTGATAGGAGCGAACGAAACTAAAAATATTTCCGCTGTCATAGTCCCACATTGCCAATATAGTTGCATCCGAAGCAACATTCCTCACAGCTGCGCCTCCCCAGCCGCCACAATAAGCTAGGATATCGTTCCTGCGCAGCGATGTACGTAAGGGATTGTCGATCTCCACCTTAGCATAGCTAACACCTACGTTGCTATATCGTGATGTACCAAACCAACTTGAAATGTAACTTATGTCATAACCGCCGCCGCAAAAAACACATGGCGTGCCGCCCATCAAGATTGCACCACCTCCACTTGCTACATAGTTTTTGATATAGTCGGCAGTTGTTGTGTTACAAGCTCCGTAGTCCTCGCAGATAACAAGAATGTAGCTTGACAGATCGGAGGGAATAGTGGTTGCCACATCAGTCGTAAAACCAAGCTGAGTTAAAGCAGTTAAGACACCAGCGTCCGATGCTCCTGTAACGTATCGACATCGTTTGGTTTGTCCCAAAAGGTTTGTTACAAGAATAAGCGATGAAATAATGCCCGAAAAAATAATCCGTTTCATTTTGTCCTCCCGATTTCCTGTTCAACTTAGTACTTTGCCTACCGCTCATTTTTCATGTTCCACCCGTCCAGCACGTTGTTCTCGTAAACGAATTTTTCATAGCACAATCCAGATATTCACCTCCTCATGTTTGACAACTCCTTTGTTATCATCTTCAAAGAGTTATTCGACCATAGTCTTACAGTCCCCCAATTCTTACCCCCCTGAATCCCATACCAGTAAGATTCACGACATCATTAACTGGCAGCCAGGCAACGCTCCCTTGCTTTTTCCGGCTAACACTACATTGGTTGTAAAACAGATCAGCGACTAAAGCTGAGCGATCGCCTTATTTGAAGCTGACGCGTCTAGAGAAGGTGTCAAAAAAGCTATGGTAAAAACATTGGATCAAGATGGTTATTCACCCCCTTACCTGTTTATATTTACCTTGTGAAGCCTCAAGCTCTGCCGATGCAAGCGCTCACATCGAGCGATTTCTTTCAGATAAGTACTTTTGTGTTCCAGTTGACAGGCTTTTCCGACGGCGGTCCTGGCCTCTTCATAACTTCCGGCGCACTCGTAGGCCACCCCAAAGTCAAAGAACGCTCTGGAGTTCGTTGGAGACTGCTCGACATCAGTCTTAAAGACCTTGATGACCTTTTCCCAATTGCCTGGATTTCGCATGTCCAGTATTCCCTCTCTATTTTGTGCTTTGTCATACAATTCTTATGCCTTGTCAATAATATTCTGTAGTATCATATATTGCAAATAATAATAGGGAGTTAAATGAAAACTACATTGCCGGAGAATGACTGCTGTTCAATGTCGAGTGTAAAATTGACACAAAGGATTCCGGCTTGCTTCCGTATCCTCTGGAACATCAAGCCGTAAGGTGTTGAAAAATGACACGGATTTTATGATGCCGGTGAGACAAACCAATTCAGCCGTTCACGACTGAAATGCTCTGCTCGGTCACAAGTCGCGCTATCCGGGGAAAATCTTTGGAAGGAAGGACGGGATTGCTGTTCGACGGGGATCTTTCAGTCGACAACAAGATAATCTTGAGCGGAGGGGATTCAAATTCATTATGAGCGGCAAAGTTCTGCAACTAATTCATGCCAACGTGCGATACAGGCACTTTCTGCCCCTGCGCTGGCTTCCTTAAAGTGTCTCTCCGATTTCTTGGCCGAGTCTCTTAACTCTTTATCCCCAACTGTCTCATCTTTCGATACAGATTGGCGCGGTCCATACCCAGTATTTCGGCGGCCTTGGCCACCCGGCCGTCCGCGGCTTTCAAGGCGTTCTGGATATATTCCCGTTCAAACTGTCTGCCGGCTTCGGTGAGGGGTTTTGTTTCCTTGGCGGCGGGTGCGAGGAATGTGCCGCCTTCTTCCTCGAGCAGCGGCCGCACCGTGTCCAGATCGATTACGTCCCCTTGTTTCAAGATCATCAATCGACTCACAAAGTTGCGGACTTGGCGGACGTTGCCCGGCCAATCATAACCTTTGAGGAAATTCACCGCGGCCGGTGTGAGCTGGGGCTTGAGGGTTGCATTCTTGTCCGCATAGTCGCTGATAAAGTAATCCAACAGCAGAGGGATGTCTTCCCGGCGTTCTCGCAGAGGGGGAATCGTGATAAGGAGAACGTTCAGACGGTGATAGAGGTCTTCCCGAAAGGTTTGAGCATCGACCATTTGCTTAAGATTCTTGTTGGATGCGGCAATGACCCGCACATCGACCCTTGAGGTTTGGGCGGCGCCGACCCGTTGGATGTCGCCGGTTTCGAGAAAGCGCAGCAGTTTGGCCTGAGCCGCAGGACTTAGGTCGCCTATTTCATCCAGAAACAAAGTGCTGCCGTCGGCGGCCTCAAAGCGGCCCTTTTTGGCCGTATGGGCGCCTGTAAAGGCGCCTTTGGTATGGCCGAACAACTCGCTCTCCATAAGCGTGTCGGGAAGAGCGGCGCAGTTAATTTCCACCATCGGCCTCTTGGCTCTGGGACTACAGGCGTGGATGGCCCGTGCTACCAATTCTTTGCCCGCGCCGTTTTCGCCGAGGATGAGCACCGGCGAGTCGGCAGGAGCCACCTGCTCGATCAGTTGATACACTTTCCTTATCGCCTGCGTTTGGCCTACCATGCGATAACGAGCCAGCGAATCTGCCTTGTAACGTTCCAATTGCTGCTGCAAAAAACTGTGGGCAAGGGCGTTGCGCACGGTGACGATGATTCTGTCCCGATCGAAGGGCTTTTCCAAAAAGTCGTAGACGCCCAGCTTTGTCGCCTCCACGGCTTTGGCGATAGTGCCGTAGGCGGTAATGAGCACGACGGGTATCAGGGGCTTGCGGGCGATCATTTTTGCTGCCGCTTCGATGCCGTCGAGGTCAGGCATGGTAAGGTCCATGAGCACGAGGGCAGGTTCGTTTTCGCTGAACAGTTGCAGCCCCTCGTTACCGGAGTGCGCTTCCAAGACCTGATAGCCTTGACCGGTCAGCATTTTTCCGAGTATCTGGCAAATCGAGGGGTCGTCGTCACCAATCAAGATTTTGGGATTGTCATTCATCGGCTTGCGATCGTATGGGTCAAATTGGCTAAAGACTTTGCGTTCAGATCTCAAGGCGACTCGCGCAGAGGCCTAACGCTCTTCCCCGAGGGATTGGTACCGTCCCGTTGTGCAGCAATGGGGCGATAAGATTATAATATACAATCCCTGTGCCAAATTATTTTTATCACTCTTCCGTGTGTGTCGTCCAATCGGTCATTCTGCCGGGAACCCTTTTCGCCGCTGCAGCATACGGCAAAAGTGTGCCGAAGCACCCTGGGGGTGAAAGGCATCCAATCGGGGCACGGTCGCGAACGCACCTCAAAGGGTCGCGTTACCGACTGCATAACGGCGCTCCCAGATGTGCACAATCTGGTCAAGGAACAGTCAGCTTTCATTTTTGGCTCGAAACCACAACGTTACGGTTGTTCCCCTGCCCACTTCGCTCTGGATATCAAGCTTCCCGCCGTGGGAATCCATGACCTTCTGGACGATGCTCAGGCCCAGACCGGATCCTTCCGGCTTGTTTAGGGTGAACCAGGGCTGCGTCACTTTGTCCAAGTATTCGGGCGGGATCCGGCAGCCGGTATCCCGAAGTTGCAGCTCGACGTACACCGCAGCGGGATGAAAGTGTCCCTCTTCGGAAAAAAGTTGTACTGTTTGCGTAGAAATGAGGATGCGCCCGCCGGCCTTTAAACTTTCGATCGCATTAAAGAACACGTTTCGAAAGGCGTGACCGAATTGCTCACGGTCGATGAGGGCATGCGGGAGGTTGTCGCCCAATTCCCAGTGGATATGGATGTTGGAGGAGCGTTCCGGTTGCCACTGCAGGACGAGCTCTTTCACTTCATCGTTCAGATCAACCGGCAGCAATTGTGGCTTTTCGAATTCCACGAATCGCATGAATGCATCGTTCAACCGCTTCAATTTGGTTACCTGCGTCGTCATTTGCTCGAAAAGCTCGTCGAGTTCCCCCTCTTCAATGCGATACTTCTCCTTTAATTGCACGCGCATTTCCTCGGCACAGAGCTTTACAGTCGTTAACGGGTTCTTGATGCTGTGCGCCAATTTCTGCGCCGCCTGTGCCCAATGCTTGATCTGGCGGGCCTGTTCCTCTTCATTCGAGTCGAAAATCATGAGGCAATACATTCGCACAGAAGGCAGATAAACAGCATGTAGTTTAAGAGGGATTCGATTTTCGCCCGCAACGATGCTAAAGTCGACCAAAGTTTCGGAAAGTGCTTGCCGGAGAGTATCGTCCAAGGCCCGCTTCAACGGTTCGAGCTGCGGCGCAGAAAAAGCCTCCCGCCAAGTCTTGCCGGTTATCGCACGGGGCGGCAGCCGCAAAAGCTCCGCCCAGGTGTGTCCCGCCTTGGCAATCCTCCCTTGCCGATCGATCAGCACAACCCGATGCATAACATCGGCTTCTTCAAGCACAGAAGGAAGAATGGCGCGCGCTCTCTCACCGTAAAACCAGTTTCGGATAATGAGGCCGGCAATGAAAAGCAAAAGGACAATGGCAATCCAGGGGCTTGATTTTGCCGCCATGGACACCGCCGGAAATGGAAACGGAGAGGTTTGACATTCCAACAGTTGATATTCTTTGTGATCAGGGAATTCACTGATGACCAGCAGATGGTTCTTTTTTCCTCCATGTACCACCTGGACATAGGTTTGCGAGGCGGGAGCGGTAATCGGCCAACGGCACAGCTCCTGCAATTGGCTGTCCAAGAGGATGATCTGTTCATTGGGGAGTATGCAGACGGTTTCGTGGAGGCCGTCGCCGTCAAAATCTTCTGCTGCTGCCGCCGCCACCCGTTGCTGATAGGCTTTTGAGACTCGCTGTTCGATTAATTTCCCATCCAGGAGACGCACAAAGCCGTCGGTATTGCCCATGACGATTTCATCTTTGCCGTCGCCATCAAAGTCCCGACAAAATTGCCGTTGGAAATCCCCGACGAATGTGGTAAACTGGTTGCCGTGTCGTTTCTCAACTAAAAGTGAACCGTCGCGGGCATCCAGAATTTGAATACGATCCTGATTGGGAAAAGACTCTCGATTGCTGTATTGATACACGGCGATGCTCTTGCTGCCGTTTCCCTGAAAATCACCCACTCCGGCCCAGGCGCCGGTCCAGTACGGCCCGACGGCGCGCTGCCATCTCAGACGGCCGTCGCAGTCCAGCACAAAGACGTAGGAGCTGTCGTCGGCGGTGTCGAGCCCTTTGATGCCGTTGCAGTTCGCATAGCTGCCCACAACAATTTCTGCCTTATTATCGCCGTCCAGATCGCTCACTAGGATGTTGCCCACAGAAGGTCCGATGAGGTACTGCCAAACCACCTTTCGCGAATGAATATCGGCCGCCAGGAGACCACGTACTCCGTTTGTATCCCAGGAGGTGTTGATGATAAATAAAGCAAGGTTCTGACCGGAGCTATCGGTAATGAGCGTAACGGCACCGATAGATGGATGAAAACTAGATTCCGGTGTGTCCGGGTTTCTGTGAAAAACGACAAAATCCCTTAGGAATTTTTCGTCAATGGCCATTCCTATGGTCAGGGGGGGTGGAGGGAGAATCCTGCAGACCAGCGAGTCTTGAGTGCCGTAAGTCGCCAGAAACGCTAACGAATCCTGGACGGCAGTGGGGATCGGTTGCACGGCATACATACGGTTCCCGGAGATTTTAAAACTCCGGTAGTAGAGATTCAACTCTGAATCGACAAGGTCGGATTGTTGGTCGGGGTGTTGAACAAAGAGTTCATCGATACCATCGCGATTGAGATCGAAAGGCTGCATGCTGACCTGGTGACGGGTCCAACGGGGGTGCAGTCGGTAATATTTAGGCTGCACGCTCGCGCCCAGAGCGGTCATGTCGAGCCGGAAAACAAGAGGGCAGCAAGGCATAAGGTCCCTGCCGCCGCTCTACGGATCATGGTCGCCTCCCCATCGCAAGGCGCGCCCTTCGAAGGTACCCAAAGGCGCAGAAAAAGTCAAGCATTTTCTCCTTTGTGGCTGGAGAAACCAGGCACCCCCCACCCCGTCCTGCCTGCCTGGGACGCGCTGCGCAGGTCGCGTGTGGGCCATTGTCTTCAGCCCCAGCCTGGGTGCCCACCACTTGATTCCCCCGACACATGAGGTCACACAACAAGGCTCGGCGGTCCGCCCTCAGGAAGGGATTGCAGGCCTTTGCACGCCCCCTTGGCGCCACGCACCTCAAGCACCTCGGCAAACCGCCGCCCCTGGTTTACCCGTGGCTTAGGCACGCCGTTCCTTCGACATGGCGCGTTAGGCGCAACGTCGCCCCGTGGTAATTCCTTCGAGGCAAGAGCCCAGAAGCCCGGCTACCGCGAGGGGTGCCTCCTTTGGGCTCAAAGCCGATCGACGAACTCATACCCCAATTGGCACCGATAGGGTTGCCCGACAGTGTCGGAAAGCTCACCTGAGCCAACCGCATGGGGGTGGTACCATTACCATTTTCCTTGAATAAGAGACAATTTTGTTGTATTATTCCGACGGTTGACAGCGAGGTGAAAGTGTTTATCGACGTTGCTAAGATCTCAGTCAAGGCCGGGGATGGAGGAAACGGGTGCGTGAGCTTCCGGCGCGAGAAGTATCTGCCCAAGGGCGGCCCTGACGGCGGCGATGGTGGCGATGGTGGGGATGTGATCGTGGAAGCCGACGAGCACCTGATGACCCTCCTGGATTTCCGCTACCGGCATCGCTTTGCCGCTGGCCGAGGTGGTCACGGGCAGGGTGCCAACTGCGCCGGACGGCGTGGCAGGGAGGTGGTCATCCGAGTTCCGGTGGGGACGGTAGTCAAGGACCTCGAGAGCGGGCGGGTCATCGCGGACCTCACTGCGCACGGGCAGCGTGTGGTGGTGGCGCGTGGCGGCAGGGGCGGCAGGGGCAACGCTCGTTTTGCCACTCCCACAAATCGCGCGCCACGGGAGTGGGAAGAAGGGCAGCCGGGCGAAGAGCGCAACCTCGAGCTGGAGCTCAAGGTGCTGGCGGACGTGGGCCTGGTGGGGCTGCCCAATGCCGGCAAGTCGACGCTGCTGTCGCGACTGTCGGCTGCGCGGCCAAAAGTGGCCGATTACCCTTTCACCACGCTCTCGCCCCATCTGGGCATCGTCAGGGGCAACGACATGAGCTTTGTCATGGCCGATATCCCAGGCTTGATCGAGGGCGCGCATGCGGGCAAGGGCCTGGGCATCCAGTTCTTGCGGCACATTGAACGGACCCGGGTGCTGGTGTTCGTGATTGACGCGGCAGCAGGTGAGGTGCAGCAGACCTATCAGGTTCTTTGTCACGAACTGCAGGCCTACAGTCCGGCCTTGCTCACGAAGCCGAGGTTGGTGGCTCTGAACAAGATTGACCTGTTAGCCGACGGCCCGTCGCAAGGGGGCGGATTCGAGCCTGGTGTGCCGGTGTGTGCCATATCTGCCCTGACCGGGGAAGGTCTGGGGCAACTCGTCTACCTGGTGGAATCGCTGCTGCAAGGGGCGACGCTGCGCTTGGGTTCAGGAGGGGGCAAAGGTGAAGATTGACGTTGAAGCCTTGCTCAGGCTGTCTGCCGTGCCGGGCGTGGGACACAACCGTTTGCGGGCGCTGGTCGGGAGGTTCCAGTCCGCAGAGGCGGTGTTCAGCGCGTCCATGGCCGAGTTGATTTCGGTGGAAGGCATTGACAAGACCATCGCCCGCAACATCCGTACGTACCGCGACGATGGGTTTGCTCGCGAGCAGCTCTCGCGTCTTAACCGGCATGCGGCGCACATCGTCACCTTTTGGGATGCGCAGTACCCGCGCCTGCTCAAGTCCATAAGCGATCCCCCCGCCTTCCTCTTTGTGCGGGGCAGCTTGCGGGCAGAGGGCAATCAGGCCGTGGCCGTGGTGGGCACGCGCAGCCCCAGCGACTACGGCAGGCTGGTGACGGCGCGGCTGTGCGGCGAGCTTGCTACCCAGGGCGTGACCATTGTCAGCGGTCTGGCGCGGGGCATCGACACCGAGGCACACAAAGCGACCTTGCAGGTCGGGGGCAGGACCATCGCCGTGCTCGGTTCTGGGGTGGATGTCATCTATCCGTCCGAGAATCGCGCCTTGGCCAAGAGGATTATCGAGCAGGGGGCCTTGGTATCGGAGCTGCCCATGGGGGCGGGCCCCGATGCGCCCAACTTCCCGCGTCGCAACCGGCTCATTTCCGGCATGTCCCTGGGCACCTTAGTGGTGGAAGCGGGAGAAACGAGCGGCGCTCTCATCACTGCCAATGTCGCTTTGGAGCAGAACCGAGAGGTGTTCGCCGTGCCGGGCAGCATTTTCAGCCCAAAGAGCCGAGGCACGAACCGGCTCATTCAAGAGGGGGCGAAGCTGGTGATGTCCGCCGAGGATGTCTTGGCGGAGCTCCGCCCTCAACTCCCCTCTCTGGTCCGGGAGGCCAGGCGGCAGGAGGTAAGCGTCGCATTGACCGAATTGGAGAGAAAAGTGTTAGAATCCCTTTCCCACGAGCCGATGCACATCGATGTCATCTCCAAGAACAATGGCCTTTCCGCCGCGCAGACGCTCACTCTTTTGCTTTCCCTTGAGCTCAAGGAGTTGGTCAGGCAATTGGCCGGCAAAATGTTCGTGAGGGCATAGCAGGACGCGCGCATGAGAAGACTGCAGGAGGCGCCAGAGTTCCTGGCCGAGGCAAAGACCGCATCGCATCCCGCCGGAGTGGGCGTGGTCAGCGCAGTGCGCTGCCCGAGCTACGACTACCAGGTGGTGGCAGAGGCAGTGCAGCGCGTGCTTGCCCCGTTGGGAGGCATGGAGCGTTTTGTGCGGCGGGGGCAGAAGGTGCACGTCAAGCCCAACCTCCTTGCCGCCAAAGAGCCCGCGCGGGCCATCACCACTCATCCGGCGGTGGTGGAGGCGGTGGTGCGACTCGTGCAGCACTTGGGCGCCAAGGTGACCATTGGCGACAGCCCGGGCGGGGCAGTCACCGGTCTGCAGCGCTATTGGGACAACACCGGCCTTTCGCAAGTCGCGCGCCGCACAGGTGCACCGCTGGTGGCCTTTGAAACGGGCGGCGTGGTCGAGCGCAGGGTGCGCGGTATTAGCTACTATGTCTCCCGTTACGCGGTGGAAGCCGATGTGCTCATCAACCTGCCCAAGCTGAAGACCCACAACCTGACCCTGTACACTGGGGCCGTCAAGAACCTTTTTGGGGTGATACCGGGCTTGCGCAAGAGCGAGTACCACAAGCAGGCGCCGCACCCGGAGGATTTCGCCGAGGTGCTGGTGGACATCTATTCGGCGGTGCAGCCGCATCTGCACATCGCCGATGCGGTGGTTGGCCAGGAGGGGAACGGGCCTTCTTCTGGGAAAGTGCGACATATGGGTGTACTGTTGGCCAGTGCCGATGGGGTCGCCTTGGATGCTGTGGGCGCGGCGATGATGGGATTCGCCGAGGACGAGATCGACACCACGCGCATTGCAGCCCGGCGCGGCCTGGGTGAGGGCTCGCTGCAACGCATAGAGCTCATCGGCGCCGACATGGACAGCCTGCGCCTGCCGGATTTTGTCCTCCCGTCCAACCGGCTCATCAAGCTCATTCCCCGCTGGCTGATGCTCCTGGGGGCGCGCCTCATCTGGGTGCGGCCGCGCGCCATTCCCGAGCTGTGCCAGCGCTGCGGGGTCTGCGAGCGCAATTGCCCAGTGGGCGCCATCCATCCTGACGAGGAAGGCTTCCCCCACATGGACTATGCACGATGCATCGAGTGCATGTGCTGTGACGAAGGCTGCCCGCACCAGGCCATCGAGCAGGAGATGAGCTGGCTGGCCAGACGCTTCTCATGAGGTAACTTCCAACGCGAGGAACTATGTGCCCACCAACTTGCGGCAGGGCGAGGCTGCTTGCCCCCCTTCGCCACCTGGCAGTATTTTTCACGGTCCTCCTTGCCGTCACAGGGCAGAGCTTTGCTGGCCAGGAGCTCTCTTCGCTCGCCGCCAGCGCCAATGGTTTTCTTGTGGACAAGAGGTGCCCCTCTCGCGGACAGGTGCAGTCCGAAAATGGGCGCTACTGGTGTCGCTTTCGGGTGGCGGCCGCCGGGGACGAAGTGCGGCAGCTCGTGGACTTTTGCCTGTACGAGGAGGAGCGCCAGCTCTGGAAAATGAGTGTGGCCCCGGGTTCAGATCTCTACATCTCCAACGCGGGGGTGGTTGCCTTCGTGGTCCACGATCGCCATTGGGCCGGCGAAACAGCGCTCGTTTTCTATTCGCGGGACGGGCGCCGTCTCATGTCCCTGGCGAGCAAGGGAGCTTCCCTGTTCGGCTTTTCCGCCCAAGGAAATCTGTTTGGCGTCTGCTCTGCGGCGGGTTTGCAGGTGGTCGCCCCGGCCGCAGATCAAGTCACCACGCTTGAACCGGCGCTGCAATTTGATTTTTCCGGGGACGAGACCCTGGTGGCCCTGGCAAACCCAGGACGCGTGGTTGTGAAGAAGGGCCAGGCGACCCTGTTCGAGGCAGCCACCGGGCTCGCTTCCCCACGGGCAGTGCGCGTGTCGAGCCGGGATTCGCTGGTCGTGGTAATCGACCGACAGATGCTGCGTGCCTTTTCCTTGGCTACCGGCCAGTGTTTATTTGCGGACACTTTGACAGGGACCGCCGCCTTTCGTGACCTGCGCATAGCGGAGGGGAAGATCGTCGCCGGCATACAGGTGCCCGACAAAGGAGCCCTGCAGGGGGTGCTCAGAGTGCTGGACGTCGCAGGCAGAGTGGTGCACGAGGAGTACGGCGAGCGGCTGGTCCTACCGCAGGAGGGCGGCACGCAGCGGGGCCTACGGAAGGGCGCAGACGATGGCATCCCCTGGCCTTTCGCCCCTTTTGACAGCATGCGCACCGTGTGGAACTACTACGAGCAACACATGGGATATGACTCCAGCTCCTACCTGCACCAGGGACTGGACCTTAGCACGGCGATTGGCGAGCCGGTGTACGCGGTGGAGCCCGGCATAGTCAAGTGTGTCCTTACGCTGGGCGGGCCGGCATACTGGCGGCTGGCCATCGCTCCCCAACAGGTGGCGGAGCCCAGCGTTGGTTGGCTTTACGCCCATCTCATCAAGGAATCGATCGCCTGTGCACCTGGTGACACGGTGGCGCTGCATCAGTACCTGGGACAAATCGTCCGCTGGGGCGACGACTGGGGGCACATCCACTTCGTGCAGATACAGGACTCCGGCTTAGTGTGGCGCTACGATGACGGCGAGTGGGGAATCGTTGGCAACCCGCTGCTTTCGCTGCGGCCCAACACCGACACGATTCCGCCGCGCATCCTCGAAGTCTTCCCGGACAGTAAGTTCGGCATCTGTCTGAACGAAAGCAGCGTCTACTTGCGTCCGGACAGCGTGTACGGCGCCGTGGACTTTATCGTGAGGGTGGTCGACGACATTGGCGATGGCCTCTACGAGCTGCCAGCGTTCGAGCTCTTCTACTGGATTGTCTCGTTGGAGCGCGGCGACTTGGTAGTGCGCCGCAGGCTGGCACAACGGCTGAACCACGCCTACCCTTTTTATGGCTCCTCCCACTATGAGGAGTATGCGACGCTCATCTACAAGCGCGATAAGGTCCTGCCGCCGCCGGAATGGAGCCCTCACACCCGCGCCTTCTTTCATCTGCTGACCAACAGCGATGGCGACGATCAGCTTGACCTGTCTGAGCACCAACTTGCGTTTGTTACCACGGAGGTGCCGGATGGCCGCTACCGAATTCACGTCTTGGCCCGCGACCTGACCAATAGCGTCCGGGATAGCATGGACTTTAGGGTGATGAACTTCCCCACGCGCGCCGGGCGGGCCGCCCTTCCGGAGCACCTGGCCCTGGCACTTGAGGGGCCTTTCCCTAATCCATTCAACTCGAGCACGCGCGTGTCCTACAGAATCCCTACCGGCGGGGAGGCAGAGCTCGCCGTGTTCGATGTTGCCGGCCGCCAGGTGAAGCGCTTAGCCGGTAGTTGGCATCGGCCTGGCCGTTTTTCGGCACTCTTCGACGCCAAGGAGCTGACCAGTGGGATGTACTTCCTGGTCCTTCGGCTGGGAAGGCAGAGTGTGCGCAAGAAGTGCGTGTTGGTGCGGTAGGGAGCGCCCTGCGGCTCGGCGCATTGCCCGTTCCTGGCGCAAGGGCCGATTGTGTGAAAAACTGGTTGTTTGAAAAGGTGCGTTTTCTTATATTATGCGCGTCCTGCCGAGTGTCTGCTGCGGCAGGGAGACTCCATCTGCGAGCATGGTGAAAAGATGGAGGGCTAGACCTAATTGGTAAGGCAGCGGTCTTGAAAACCGCCGGGTGAAAACCCATGGGGGTTCGAGTCCCTCGCCCTCCGCAGTAGAGGTCGCAACCATCAGGAGAGGTGCCGGAGATGGCTGAACGGGGCGGCCTGCTAAGCCGTTGTAGGGTGTATAACTCTACCGAGGGTTCGAATCCCTCCCTCTCCGCGAAAAAGGCCAAGCGGGAGTTCATACAAACGTCAGTGGGTGACAACTACAGACCGTGAGTTCTTTGACAAAAGAGCAAGTGCGGGTACGCTTTGCCCCCAGTCCCACAGGCTTCCTCCATGTGGGCGGGCTGCGCACGGCCTTGTTCAATTTCCTCTTCGCGCGGCGGCACGGCGGTGTTTTTGTGCTGCGCATCGAAGACACTGACCGCACGCGTTACGTCGAAGGCGCCACCGAAAACCTCATCGAGATGCTGCGCTGGGCCGGCCTGGAGCCGGATGAAGGGCCGGATGTGGGAGGTCCATATGGGCCGTATGTGCAAAGTCAGCGTTTGGACATCTACCGCCACTATGCGCAACAACTGCTCGCTACTGGCCATGCCTACTACGCCTTCGATGACCCGGCCAGTTTGGAGAAAATGCGCCAGGCGCTGCGTGCGCAGGGCCGCTCCGATCAGCGCTATGACCGCGCCCACATGTGCAACAGCCTGACCCTCTCGGACTTGGAATTGCGCAGGAGAATCGCGGCGGGTGAACCGTACGTGGTCAGGCTCCTGGTGCCCGAGGACCGGGTGATCGCATTCGAGGATGTGGTTCGAGGCCGCGTGGAAATCCATAGCAGCGAGGTGGATGACCAGGTCTTGCTCAAGTCCGATGGCTACCCCACCTACCACCTGGCCAACGTGGTGGATGACTACCTGATGGCCATCACCCACGTCATCCGCGGCGAGGAGTGGCTGTCCAGCGTGCCTAAGCATGTGCTCCTGTACGAAGGCTTTGGCTGGCAGATGCCAGTGTTGGCGCACTTGCCGCTCATCTTCAATCCCGACGGCTCAAAGATGAGCAAGAGGGACATGGGCAAGCCGGGGCAGGAAGGGCGGCGTTTCGACCCGGATGTAGCTACCTATCGCAACGGTGGGTACCTGCGCGAAGCGCTCATCAACTATTTGGCCCTCCTGGGCTGGAATCCGGGAGAGGGGGATGAGCGTCAGATTTTCACCCTTGAGGAGTTGATCAGGGAGTTTTCCCTGGAGCGGGTGAACAAGGCGCGGGCCATTTTTGATCTGACCAAGCTGCAGTGGATTAACGCCGAGCACATCAAACGGCGGAGCGGTGCCGAGCTGGCGGCCCTGGTGAGGCCTGTGCTCGAGGCGCGCGGCATCGGCGACGTTGACGAGCTGTACTTGCGACGCGTGGTTGCTCTCCTCAAGGAGCGGGTGCGCATCATCCCCGATTTTGTGGAGCGCGGCTGGTACTTCTTCCGCGACCCAGAGACCTACGAGGAGAAAGCTGTCAAGAAGTACTGGAGCGCGGAAACCGCCGGGCTTTTGCGCGAGTTTGCTCAAGTGCTCGCGGGAGTTGAGGTCTTCACGAGCAGCCGCATCGAAGAGGCGGTGCGCAGCACGGCCTCGCGCCTCGGGGTTGGAGCCGAGAAGAGCATTCACCCCATGCGACTGGCGGTGTCAGGAGTCAGTGTGGGGCCTGGCCTCTTCGAGCTGCTGGAGGTTTTGGGCAAAGAGGCGGTGCTGCGGCGCATCTGGCGGGCAGCAGAGAAGTTGGGGTGAGTTTCCTCTGGGGAGTCGTCCAACGGTAGGACACATGACTCTGGATCATGGTATCGGGGTTCGAATCCCTGCTCCCCAGCAAGAGCCCGAGGCCAGGGTGCCCGTGACACAAAGGTGGGTGCGCAGCTGCGGTGAACGGGCGCCCGTAGCTCAACTGGATAGAGCTTCTGACTTCGGATCAGAAGGTTGGGGGTTCGAGTCCCTCCGGGCGCGCCAGGAAGGCAGGACACATCAGGGTGCGATGCGCGGTCGCACCTTTTGCGTGCCGGCCACCACGGGGGCAATCTTATTGACAGTGTTGCTTTTTGTTTGTATATTGGCAGGTCATGCTGCGGCGCGTTCGTCTAGTGGCCTAGGACGCCGGCCTCTCACGCCGGTAACACGGGTTCGACTCCCGTACGCGCTACTTATCGCGCGCACAAGCGCTGCGCACCGACAAGGGCAGCCATCGGGGTGCGCGCACGAGACTTTGTGAGCTGAGTGCCGCAGAAATGGTTGCGCCCGTAGCTCAACTGGATAGAGCGCTTGGCTACGGACCAAGAGGTTGGGGGTTCGAGTCCCTCCGGGCGTACAGAGGCTGTACACGGCGACGGTCATGGTGATGCACGACGGCGGCCACGAGACGTGGATGGAACAGGCCTTTCGCGAGGCAGAAAAGGCCTTAGCCAAGGGGGAAGTCCCCGTGGGCGCCGTAGTTGTGTATGAGGGCAGGGTCATTGGCCGAGGGCACAACTTAGTGGAGACGTTGCAAGATCCCACTGCCCACGCCGAGATCATCGCCCTCACTGCCGCCGCCAATTCGCTTGCCTCGTGGCGGCTCAACGACACCGTGCTCTACGTGACTTTAGAGCCGTGCCCCATGTGCATGGGGGCGCTCTTGCTGGCGCGGGTCTCCGGCCTGGTTTATGGGGCGCGCGATCCGCGCTATGGCGCGTGCGGCTCAGTGGTCGACTTGCCCAGCCAGAAGGAGCTGCGCGCCGACATCCACATCGTCGGGGAGGTGATGGCGGAGCGGAGCAGTGCGCTGCTCCGTCAGTTCTTTGCCACTGTGCGAAAGAGCGCCGCTGTGGGGCAGGGCTCATAGTCGCCAGCGCTTGCCACGGAGAGGTGCGAGAGCGGTTGAATCGGACGGTCTCGAAAACCGTTGTCCCCCTCCGGGGACCGTGGGTTCGAATCCCACCCTCTCCGCTCGAAAAGGACTGGTGAGGCAGTCAACATCTGCTCTGGGAGGCGTTGGAGAGGTGTCCGAGTGGTTTAAGGAGCACGCTTGGAAAGCGTGTGTACGAAAGTACCGCGGGTTCGAATCCCGCCCTCTCCGCCCGAGAGGCGCTGATAAGGCGACATTGACCGGGGGCGGCTGTGTGCGAGAGGCGGGGGATGGAGTTTTGGAGGATGTGGGGCCGTAGCTCAGCTGGGAGAGCGGTACGTTCGCAACGTACAGGTCATGGGTTCGAATCCCATCGGCTCCACAAGGCTGTGCTAGACGGGGAGTTAGCGGTGCCCTGTAACCTGCAATCCGCTATAGCAGGGTCGAATTCCCACCCTGAGGTCCGCTCGCACCTGTCTACTTCCCCGGCAAGCGGTGTTGATAGCCCAAGTCCTGCGCAATAGATCCGTGCTCAACCCCGTCAGGACCGGAAGGTAGCAGCGGTAGGCACTCCGTCTATGTGCCGCAGGGGAGCTTGGCTGGAGCTGGCTGCCGGAAAGGGTCAGGTGCAGAGAGATCGATGGTGGGTGCACAGCCGCTGAGCTGACTACCCAAGCTTGCCGGCGGAACGGTTCCTGTGCGGAGAGACGGATGTCCTACCTGGTGTTGGCCAGAAAATACCGGCCGATGCGCTTCGAGGAAGTAGTCGGCCAGCAACACGTCACAGCCACGCTGCGCAATGCCATTAGCTCAGGACGAGTAGCTAACGCCTACCTGTTCGCCGGGCCGCGCGGGGTGGGCAAGACTTCGGTGGCGCGCATCCTGGCCAAGGCGCTGAACTGCGACCAAGGACCTTCGCCCACCCCCTGCAACGAGTGCTCTTCCTGCCGGGAAATTGCCGAAAGCCGCAGCTTGGACGTGCTCGAGATCGACGGGGCCTCCAACCGCGGCATCGACGAAGTGCGCAACCTGCGTGAGACGTTGCGCTATGCTGCTTCTCCCGGCAAGCACAAGATCTACATCATCGACGAAGTGCACATGTTGACCATGGAGGCCTTCAACGCCTTGCTGAAGACGCTTGAGGAGCCTCCGAAGCATGTGCTCTTCATTTTCGCCACCACCGAGCCCAGGCGTGTGCCACCGACTATCCTCTCCCGCTGTCAGCGCTTCGACTTTAAGCGCATTGCTGCGCGGGACATCATCGCCCAACTGAAGACCATCTGCCAGGCAGAAGGCATCACCATCCCGGAGGAAGCGCTGCTGCTGATTGTGCAGAAGGCAGACGGCAGCATGCGCGACGCCGAGAGTATCTTAGACCAGCTGGTCGCCTATAGCGGCGACACCATCACCACCGAGCAGGTGTCCGACCTGCTGGGCATCATCGACCAAGACCTCTTTTTCGCCTGCTCGGCGCTCATCAGGGAGCACGGCAGCAAAGCGGCGCTGGCCATGGCCGACAAGGTTTTTGCCGAGGGCTTGGACTTTGTCGAGTTCATGGTGGGCCTCGCCGAGCACCTGCGCAACATCCTCATCACCAAATCCCTGCACAGCACCGAGACCTTGGACGTCTCCGACAGTTTTGCCGAACGTTACATGGCGGAGGCGGAGGGCTTTGCCGTCGAAGATCTCATGCGGCTCATCAAGATCGCCAGCGAGGCAGCGCAGAGCCTAACGCGCGTGGAAAACCCCCGCGTGCAGTTCGAACTGGCCTTGCTGCGCATGGTCAACTTGGACCGCACGGTGGACCTCGGCGAACTCCTGAGCAGGCTGGATGAGGTAAAAAAAAAGCCCCCGCTGAGCGGCCTGCTCCAGCCAACGCCCGTACCGCGCCACCAGCCACTGCGCCCCCCAGAGTAGCCGATCGCGTCCAAGCTGCTCCTGCAGCAAAGGCCGGCCAGGTGGACCTGGAGCAAGTGAGGCAGGCCTGGCCGCAGCTGATCGAGGAGGTGCGGCGGCAGCGCATGGGCTTAGCAGTGACCCTGCAGGAGGGCGTGCCCGCCAAGGTCGAAGGCAACGCGGTGGTGGTGGCCTTCCGCAGGGATAATGGCTTTCACATGCAGAGCGTGGAGCGCGGAAGGGGCTGCATCGAGGAAGCCCTGGCCCGCCACGTTGGGCAGAGGCTGCGCATCAAGTGCGTGCGGGACGAGCAGGGCGTGCTTGGCGAGGCGCCGCAACGCCAACGTCCCCCGGCGCAACAACAACTGCAAGAGTTGGCGCAGAACAATCCCGGGCTGAAGAAGTTGATGGAGCGGTTGGATACCGAGCTCCTCGAGTAGGAGCAGGGAGGAAGACTCATGCAGAAGATGGGCCTCGGCGGCCTGCTGAAGCAAGCGCAGAAGATGCAGGAGCAGATGCAGCGGGCACAAGAGGAGCTGGCTGCCTTGCGGGTGGAGGGGACAGCCGGTGGCGGCATGGTCAAGGCCGTGGTCACGGGCAAGTACGAGGTCGTCGAAGTCAAGATCGACCCCGAGGTGGTCAACCCCGAGGACGTCGAGATGCTCGAGGACCTGGTTGTCGCCGCGCTGAATCAGGCTTTCCAGAAGGTGCAGGAAAGGGCTGCCGAGGAGATGAGCAAGGTGACTGGCGGCTTAGGGTCCAACCTGTTACCGGGGCTCATGTAGCGCCCCCGGGGAGTGTTCTCTGTGCTATACCCTTCTGAGGCGGTAGAGAGAGCCATTACCCAGCTGTCGCAACTTCCGGGGATTGGTCGCAAGTCCGCGCAGCGCATTGTCTTCTATCTGCTAAAAGTGCCGGCCGACGAGGTGCGCGTGTTGGCCGAGTCGCTGGTCAGGCTTAAGGAGCGGGTGAGTCGCTGCTCCATCTGCTGCAGCATCACCGAGCAGGACCCCTGTGCCATCTGCAGCGATCCCAAGCGCGACCAGCGCGTCATCTGCGTGGTCGAAGAGGCCAACGACGTGCTGGCCCTGGAGCGCACGCACGAATACCACGGCCTGTACCACGTGCTGGGAGGCGCACTTTCGCCGCTGGATGGGATAGGGCCGGAACATCTGAAAGTGAAAGAGCTCATCACCCGCTTGCACCCGCCAGTGGAGGAGGTCATTTTGGCGAGCAACCCCAATGCGGAAGGCGAAGCAACCGCCCTCTACTTGCTCAAGCTTATCCAGCCCTTGGGCATCAAGGTGACGCGTATTGCGCGCGGCATCCCGATGGGGGTGGACCTGGAATACGCCGACGAGATTACCTTGACCAAAGCCTTGGAGGGGAGAACTGCGTTGTAGAGGGCAAGAGCGCATGGCTCACCAGGCGAGAGTTTGTGGTAGGAGGACTGTGACGTGGCACGGATGATCGAAGTGCGCTGGCATGGACGAGGAGGACAAGGGGCTAAGACGGCGGCACAGCTCCTGGCCGAGGCTGCCATCGAGGAAGGGAGCTACGGTCAGGCCTTTCCCGAGTATGGGCCGGAGCGGACAGGTGCGCCAGTGCGGGCCTACACGCGGATTTCCGATGCCCCGATAATCCTGCATAGCCCGGTCAAGCGGCCGTCGATTGTGATGGTGCTTGACCAGACCCTTCTGGACACCGTGGATGTGACCGAGGGGATGCCCGAAGACGGCACCCTCATCGTCAACACTCCGCAGACGCCGGAGCAAATCCGCAAGCGGCTGAATCTGACCGGGCGCAAAATCATCACGCTGAACGCGTCGCAGATTGCGCAAGAGACCATTGGGCGGCCGATTCCGAACACCGTCATGTTGGGCGCATTTCTGCGTGCCACCGGCATGTTGGAATTGGACACCGTGGTGGCCGACATCGAACACAAGTTCGCCCGCAAATTCAGTCGGGAGATCAGCGAGGCCAACGTCAAGGCGATCAAGCGCGCGTATCAGGAGGTGCAGATAGGATGAGCCTGAAGAGCTGGAAAGAACTTGCCACCGGCGGGGTGATTGTGGAGGCCGGTAACGCCGCGACCTACAAGACGGGCTCCTGGCGTGCCTTTAAACCCCTGTGGAAGGAAGAGCGCTGCATCCACTGTCTCTTTTGCTGGATTTACTGCCCGGAGCCGGCGGTGAAAGTGGAGGGGGGCAAGATGAAGGGGTTCGATTATGACTATTGCAAGGGGTGTGGCATCTGCGCCAAAGAGTGCCCCGAGAAAGCCAATGCCATCGAAATGGTGCCGGAGTTCTAGTTGCGAGGAGAAAGAATGGCTCAGATTGTTGCCCTCACGGGAAACGAGGCCGTTGCGGAGGCGATGCGGCAGATCAACCCCGACGTGGTGGCAGCCTATCCTATCACTCCGCAGACAGAGTTGATGCACAAATTCGCCGAGTTTCACGCCGATGGCCTGGTGGATACCGAGCTGGTCCTGGTGGAGTCCGAACACAGCGCCATGAGCGCCTCTGTGGGCGCCGCAGCTGCCGGCGCCAGGGCCATGACCGCCACCAGTGCCAACGGCTTGGCCCTGATGTGGGAGATCGTCTACATCGCAGCCTCGCTGCGCCTGCCGATCGTGATGGCCGTGGTCAATCGCGCCCTCAGCGGCAACATCAACATTCACTGCGACCACTCGGACACCATGGGCTGCCGCGACTCCGGGTGGATTCAGCTCTTCTCCGAGAACGCGCAGGAGGCCTACGACAACGCCATCATGGCGGTCAAGATCGCGGAGGATCGCCGCGTGCTGCTGCCGGTGATGGTCACGCTGGACGGCTTTATCATCAGCCACACGGTGGAGCGTTTGGAGATCCTGCAAGATCAGCAGGTCAAGGACTTCGTAGGCGAGTACCGGCCCGAGCGCTACCTTCTCGACGTCGACCACCCGTTTACGGTAGGACCCCTGGACTTGCAGGACTATTACTTTGAGCACAAGCGCCAGGAGATTGAGGCCGAAGAAAATGCACTGCCGGTCATCGAGGAGGTGTCGCGCGCCTACAGCACCCTCTGCGGCAGGGGCTATGACCTGATCGAAGAGTACCGCATGGAGGATGCAGATCGCGCCGTGGTGGCCATGGGCTCCACCTGCGGCACGGCCAAGGTCGTCGTCGACCAGTTGCGAGAGCAAGGAGAAGCGGTCGGCTTGCTCAAGGTGCGCTGCTACCGCCCGTTCCCGTATGACCGGATTGTGGCGGCGCTCGCCAAGGTCAAGGCGGCGGCAGTGCTCGATCGCGCGGTTTCCTTTGGCGCCAAAGGTGGCTCGTTATACGGCGATGTGCGCTCCGCCTTGTTCAGTAACAACGGCCACTACCCCGTGAAGGTGATTGACTACATCTACGGCCTGGGCGGACGCGATTTGGAGGAGGAACACCTGTACAAGGCTTTCGCTGATTTGAAACGCATCGTGCAGACCGGCCGGGTGGAATTTGAGGTTGGCTACTTGGGACTCCGCGAGTAGCGAACAGGCGTATGGACGAGGTGTGAGATATGGCGACCATCAAAGAGCTTGCACAGAGAGGAGATAAGCTATCCCCTGGGCATCGTGCCTGTGCTGGCTGCGTGCCGATTATTGCTTTCCATCAGGTGCTGCGCTCGGCCCAGGGACATGTCGTGTGCGGCTGTGCAACCGGCTGCATGGAGGTGGTGACCACCATCTTCCCCTACACGGCCTGGAAGGTGCCTTTTATCCATAACGCCTTCGAGAACGTGGCAGCCACCATCAGCGGTGTGGAGGCCGCTTATCGTGCCCTGAAGCGCAAGGGGCGAGTGGGCAAGGACATCAGGTTCATCGCCTTTGGCGGAGATGGCGGCACCTATGACATCGGTCTGCAGGCCCTTTCCGGGGTTTTGGAGCGCGGCCACAGCATGCTCTACGTCTGCTATGACAATGAAGCCTACATGAACACCGGCATCCAGCGCTCCAGTGCTACGCCCTTTGCTGCCGATACAAAGACCGCCCCGGCAGGCAAGGTGCACAAGGGGAAGAAGCAGTTCCCCAAGAACCTGACCGAGATCGTCATCGCGCACAATGTGCCGTATGCCGCGCAGGCCAGCGTCAGCCACTGGAAGGACCTGAACCGCAAGGTGGAGCGGGCATTGGCAGTGGAGGGGCCGACGTTCATCAATGTTCTGGCCCCCTGTCCGCCCGGATGGCGGTTTCCGCAAGAACTGGGTATCGAGATGGCTCGTCTGGCCGTGGAGACCTGTTTCTGGCCGTTGTACGAGTACGATCATGGCGCGCGCATCTTGAACTATCGCCCGAAGGAGAAACTACCCCTCAGCGAGTGGACGAAGCACCAGGGGCGGTTCCGTCATCTGCATCGCGCCGAGAACGCGCACCTTTTGGCCGCAGCTCAGGAAGAGGTGGATCGGCGGTGGGAGCTGTTGGTGCGCATGTGCGAGCAGAGCGCTGGTCAGAAGTGACCTAAACTCGGCGGGGCCCTATGACGCTTGCCAACGGTTTGACGCTGTTGCGCATCGCCCTCACACCACTTTTTGTCGCTCTGATCTTGGGCGAGAACCTGGTCAGTCTCTACGCGGGGTGCACGATCTTCGTGGTAGCCTCGCTCACGGACCTCTATGACGGCTACGTTGCTCGCCGTTTTGGCGCGGTGAGCACATGGGGCAAGTTCCTTGACCCTCTTGCCGACAAGATCCTCATCACGGCTGCCTTGATCTGCCTGGCGATCCTCGGCTACGTGGCCGTGTGGATGGTGGTGGTGATTGCGGTGCGCGACGCGCTCATCACCGGGCTCCGCTCTTATGCCATGTGGAAGAGACAGCCGGTGGTCACCATGGGGCTGGCGCGGGTGAAGACTGCTGCTCAGGCGGGGGCCGTATACGCGGTGATGGCATTCCTGCTGGCAGAGCGTACCTTGGCTGCGCGGCCATCGGCGCTGCGCGTGCTGGAGGCGGTCCACCGCCTCGGCCTCCTGGACAAGCTCATGTTCGTGGTCACCTGCTTGACTGTGACCACGGGCATCCTCTATCTTGTGGACAACCGCGCGCATGTGCGCCAGGCGGTTGGGGCTATGCTGCGCGCCCTTCTGCCGCGTGGGGTGCGCGCGTGAGTTTCCTCAGCAGGCTCTGCGCCACCGGCCTCTACACCGGGTTTTCGCCTGTGGCACCCGGCACCGTGGGGAGCGCGCTGGCACTGATCCTGGCCGTGGTCCTGCCACACCCCGGGGTCCTGGGTGGTGCACTCGCGTTGCTTGTGCTTGTGCCGCTTGGGGTGGTCACGGCGACGCGCGCCGAGCAGGCCTATGGGCACGATGCCTCGCGGATCAACATCGATGAGATCGCCGGGATGGCCCTTTCGCTGGTTGGCCTGCCGAGGACTTTCGTCGTGTACGGGGCGGCTTTCCTGGTCTTCAGGGCGTTAGATGTGCTCAAGCCTTTTCCGGTTGATGAGCTCCAGGAACTGCCCGGTGGCTGGGGCGTAATGGCCGATGACCTCATGGCCGGCCTTTACACGTGCATAGGGCTGCATGTGGCGCTCAAGATGTTTGGCTGAGCGACGGCAACAGACAACAGTGTGGATGTCGGACAAGGTGGGTTGAGCCGGAACAGAAAACTCACCTTTGTTTTTTCTTGGAGAATTGCTTATATTTCAAAGTGGCAAAGCGCCGAGCAGGGCATGAAGCAGGGCAAGCGAATAGTGGCCGAGCTGGTGACCGTCGGCGACGAGTTGTTGGCCGGGCGTGTAGCCAATGGCAATGCGCAGTTCCTGGCGCGCGCCCTGAGAGAGGTCGGCGTGGCCACCCAGTGGATGACCACGGTGGGTGACGACCCAGAGCAGATGCGCGACGCGTTTTCGCGAGCCCTGGGCCGCGCCCAGGTGGTGGTCATCGCTGGTGGTTTAGGCCCGACGCCCGATGACCTGACCAGAGAGGTGGTCGCGGAGCTTCTGGGTGTGCCACTGGTGGTGGACGAAGAAGCCGTGGTTGCTATACGCGCGCGCTTTGCTACCCGCGGCTTGCGCATGAGCGCCAACAACGAGCGTCAGGCGCAGATTCCCCGTGGTGCCACGGTGCTGCGTAACCCCTTAGGAACCGCGCCGGGGTTCATGTTCCGCTGGCAGGAGGTGAGCGGCTTTGCGCTCCCCGGCGTGCCGGCGGAGATGCGGGCGATGGTCGAACAGGAGGTCCTCCCCCGCTTGCAAGGGCTGGCCGGCGGCTGGAGCGTGGTTGAGCTTGTCGTGCGCACCACGGGGATCCCAGAGTCGACCCTTGCGGAGCGGCTGAGCGGGGTGGGCCAAGGGGAGGAGGTTCGCCTCGCCTACCAGGCCGGCAGCATAGGGGTGGATGTGCGCCTGACTGCTGAGGGACCGGATCGCGATGCCTGTCGGCGCGCGGTGGAGCACGCCGCCGAGATGGTGCGCCAGAAGGCGGGGGAGTTCATCTATGGCACGGACAACCGCCGGCTGGAAGAGGCAGTGGGCGAGCTCCTGAACAGTGCTGGTAAGAGCATTGCCGTGGCGGAATCGTGCACTGGCGGCCTGGTCGCCCACCGCCTGACCAATGTCTCTGGCAGCTCGGCCTATTTTGAGCGCGGGGTCGTTGCCTACAGCAACCAGGCCAAGGTGGAACTGCTGGGCGTGGCGGAGGAGCTAATCGCGCGCCATGGAGCCGTGAGCCCGGAGGTGGCACAAGCCATGGCAGAGGGCGTCCGCCGTGTGGCGAAGACCGACCTCGGCCTCTCCACCACCGGGATTGCCGGGCCGACAGGCGGGACGCCGACCAAGCCGGTGGGGCTGGTCTACATAGGCTTTTGTGACGGCACGCAGAGCCTGTGCAAGCGGTGCCTTTTTCCTTTCGATCGTCTGGCCAATAAGGAGCGCGCGGCCGCGGCGGCACTGGACATGGTACGACGGCATCTCCTTGGCTGGCCGCTCCTCAACGAAGAAATTTGAGAGGTGGTCTTGGGGAAGGTTCGCACGTTCATCGCCATCGACATTCCGGAGGCGCAAAAGGAGCAGATCGCGCAGCTTCAGGCCACTCTCCGCCGCGTGGGCGGGCGGATTAGCTGGACGCGCCCGGAAGGCATCCACCTGACCCTCAAGTTCCTCGGGGACGTCGACCAGGAACAGATCCCTATGGTTGCAGAGGCGGTGGCACGGGCTTGCCGGCAGGTTGCGCCCTTTGAGGTGAGCATTGCGGGGGTGGGCGCCTTCCCCAATTTTCGGCAACCTCGCGTGTTGTGGGTGGGCATCCAGGAGCCGACCGGCCGGCTGAAGGCCCTGGCGCACGCCATCGAAGAAGAGCTCCGCCCACTGGGCTTTCCGCCGGAAGGGCGGGACTTTTCGCCGCATCTGACCCTGGGTCGGGTGAAGGACCCTCGGGGCGTGGCGCCCGTGGTGCGCGCCATGCAGCAAGCCGGCTTTGCGGGGGGCACATTCCCGGCCCGCGAGGTCAGAGTCATGAAGAGCGAGCTCAAACCGACAGGGGCGGAGTACACAGCGCTGCACCACATTGCACTATCGTCTCACTAACAAAGGTGGGGCTGACAGATGACTGACCAAAAGAGCGAAAAGGAGCGGGCGCTGGAACTGGCGCTGTCGCAGATCGAACGCCAGTTCGGCCGCGGCTCGGTGATGCGTCTTGGGGAAGAAAGGGCACGTGTCAAGATCGAGGCCATCTCCACCGGCGCCTTGTCCCTGGACGCGGCTATCGGCATCGGGGGCATCCCGCGGGGCCGCATCATCGAGGTCTTCGGCCCAGAGTCCTCGGGCAAGACCACCCTGGCGCTGCACATGATCGCCGAGGCGCAGAAGGCAGGCGGCATCGCCGCCTTCATCGACGCAGAGCACGCGCTGGATGCCAACTACGCCCGCAAGTTGGGGGTGGACACCGACAACTTGCTCATCTCGCAGCCGGACACCGGCGAGCAGGCCCTGGAGATCACCGAAACCCTGGTGCGCAGCGGCGCGTTGGACATTGTGGTCATCGACTCGGTGGCGGCGCTGGTGCCCAGGGCGGAGATCGAGGGGGAGATGGGGGATGCCCAGATGGGGCTGCAGGCGCGCCTCATGTCGCAGGCTATGCGCAAGCTGGCCGGCTCCATCAGCAAATCCAAGACCGCCGTGGTGTTCATCAACCAGATTCGGGAAAAGATTGGCGTCATGTTCGGTAGCCCGGAGACCACCACCGGAGGGCGCGCCCTCAAGTTCTACGCATCGGTGCGGCTGGACATTCGCCGGGTTGGTTCCATCAAAGAAGGCGAGAACGTCATAGGCAACCGCACGCGCGTCAAAGTGGTCAAGAACAAGGTGGCACCCCCATTTCGGGAGGCAGAATTCGACGTCCTTTATGGCAGCGGCATCTCCCGCGTCGGCGACATTTTGGACCTGGCGGTGGAGCACAAGATCGTGGAGAAGAGCGGCACTTGGTTTTCCTTCGGCGAGGAGAAGATCGGCCAGGGCCGCGACAACGTGAAACGCTACCTTGAGCAATCGCCGGAGCTTCTGGAGAAGATTGAGCACCGCGTACGGGAGGCCTTGGGCACGCTGCCTGAGCAACAAGGGGAACCTGCCCCGGCAGCCGCCGAACGCACCTTTGGCTCCAAGAGCTAAGGGCAGGCTCGCCGCATGAAGGGGTCAGGGAAGCGGCAGATCACCGCCATCGAAATTCAGGAGCACGACCGCGCGCGCCGCAACGTCTTCCTGGACGGAGAGTTCGCTTTTGGCGTGCACCAAGAGGTGCTCTTGGAGAGCGGCTTTGGCTTAGGCGACTATCTCACCGGCCAGGACGTACGACGGCTCCTGGCGGCGGAGGAGCGCCATCAGGCCAAGCAGAAGGCCCTTCGGCTGCTGTCGGTGCGGGCGCGCAGCGAAAAGGAGCTCCGCACTCGCCTGCATCAGGCCGGGCTCGGTGAAGCTGCCGACGCCACCCTGCGCAGCCTAAGACGTGCCGGCTTGGTGGACGACCGGGAGTTTGCCTTGAGCTATGCCCGCTCACGCATTGCCACCAGGCCGTGCGGCGAGTTCCTGCTGCGCAGCGAACTGCGCGAAAAGGGGATTCCTGAAGAGCAGATCGAAGCGGCGGTGGCCGAAGCTTATCGCGAGAAAAGCCAGCGACAGTTGGCCTACGAGCTGGCCGCCAAGAAGAAGAGGCTCGTGGGCCGAGCTGAGGAGGAAAAAGCTCAGAAGCGGGTCGTGGACTTTCTCCTGCGCCGTGGCTTTGCCTGGGGGCTGGTGAACGAGATTCTGGAACGATGGGACGAGCTTTCTGCTCCCGAAGGCGGCACCGGCCAGGAAGGAACCTGACCAGTCAATAACACGAGGAGGCTGCAACGGCGTTAATGAAGGCAGCGACGGTTCGACAATCCTTTCTTGATTTCTTCCGCAGCAAGGGGCACCGCATTGTCCCCAGCGCCCCGGTCATTCCGGCAGGCGACCCCACGCTCATGTTCACCAACGCCGGGATGAACCAGTTCAAGGACGTCTTCCTCGGCGTCGGCAGCCGCGACTATGTGCGCGTGGCCAATTCGCAAAAGTGCATCCGGGTGTCCGGCAAGCATAACGACCTGGAGGAAGTCGGCCGCGACACCTACCACCACACCTTCTTCGAGATGCTGGGGAATTGGTCGTTTGGGGACTATTACAAGCGCGAGGCCATCGCTTGGGCGTGGGAGCTCCTCACCGAGGTGTGGCATTTGCCAAAGGAGCGGCTGTGGGCGACTGTTTTCCGCGACGACGATGAAGCCGCGGAGCTTTGGCCGCAGGTCACCGACATCGATCCCAGCCACGTGCTGCGCTTTGGCGAGAAGGACAATTTCTGGGAGATGGGCGACACCGGTCCTTGTGGGCCCTGTTCGGAGATCCATATCGACCGGGGGCCTGAGTACTGCGATGCTACAGCCCCAGGGCATGTCTGCGCAGTGAACGGCGGGTGCGCCCGCTTCTTGGAACTCTGGAATCTCGTGTTCATTCAATACAACCGCAACGAGGACGGCCAGTGTACCCCTTTGCCGGCCAAGCACGTCGACACCGGAGCCGGCTTGGAGCGACTGGTGGCTGTTCTGCAGGGCAAACGCTCGAACTATGACACTGACCTGTTTATGCCTCTGATCGAGGCCATCGCTGAGCTCACCGGCAAGAGGTACACTGGCGGCAGCGACGAGCAGGCGGTGGCTTTTCGCGTCATCGCCGACCATGTGCGCGCGCTGTCGTTCGCCATTGCCGATGGGGCCCTGCCCTCGAACGAAGGACGAGGCTACGTGCTACGCCGCCTGCTGCGGCGCGCAGCGCGCTTTGGCCGGGTGCTGGACATGCACGAGCCGTTCATTTTCAAAATTGTGTCGCCGCTGGTGGACTTGATGGGCGAGGCCTATCCCGAGCTGCGCGAGCGGCATCAGCATATAGCTCGTGTTATTTGTGCCGAGGAGGAAAACTTTAGCCGGACCCTGGATCGTGGCCTCAGCGAATTCGAAAAACGCGTAGAGCAGTTGCAGGCGGCTGGACAAACCGTGCTTCCGGGCGAGGACGCCTTCCGCCTGCATGATACCTATGGTTTTCCCCTGGATCTGACGCAGCTGCTAGCCCGCGAGCGAGGGCTTGTGGTCGACGTGGCAGGGTTTGAGGCGGCCATGGAAGAGCAGCGCAGCCGTTCCCGCGCCGCGGCCCAGGAGGCAGCTGTCGCCATGCCAGAGCTGGCAGGATTGCCCACCGGCGGCTCGCGCTTCGTCGGCTACGAGGAGCTGCGTACGCAAAGTACCGCCCTGTACGCGGACCCTGAGCGAGTGGTGCTGGAGGTGACGCCGTTCTACGCTGAGAGCGGCGGGCAGGTAGGCGACACTGGCTGGATCGTGGGGACCGAGGCCCGCTTTCGCGTGGAAGACACCGTGCGCAGCGGCGATCACCTCGTCCACCAGGGCCATTTCCAGGAGGGCGGACCCTTTGCGGCGGGCGCGGTCGTGGAGGCCCAGGTGGACGAAAGCCGGCGGCGAGCTACCGAGCGCAATCACACCGCCACGCACCTGTTGCACAAGGCGCTGCGCACGGTGCTGGGCGAGCATGCACACCAAGCCGGCTCTCTTGTTCATCCCGACTATCTCCGTTTCGACTTTAACCACTTCGAAAAGGTGAGCCCGGCAGATCTGGCGCGCATCGAGCAGATGGTCAACGAGGCGGTGCAGGCGAACTACCCGGTGCGTTGGCAAATTGTCCCCTTCGAGGAGGCGCGGCAACGCGGCGCGGTGGCCCTGTTCGGGGAAAAGTACGAAGAGATGGTGCGGATGCTGGAGGTGGACGACTACTCCCGTGAGCTGTGCGGCGGGACGCACGTGCGTGCCACGGGTGAGATAGGTATGTTCTACATCGTGAGCGAGTCGGCGGTGGCCGCGGGCGTGCGCCGCATTGAGGCGCTCACTGGGCAGAAGGCGGTGGAGCGTGCCCGGCACGACCGCGACCTGCTCCGCCAGGCGGCGCAGTTGCTCACCTGCCTACCCGACGAGGTGCCCGAACGCCTGGAAGGGCTCCTTCGCGAGAAGAAGGAGCTGTTGAGCGCGGTCAAGAGCCGCAAGGGAAAAGACCTCAGCGCCGTCGCAGCGCAGCTTGTGGGGCGTGCCCAGGAGGCGCAGGGGCTAAGGCTCCTGGCCGCCAGGGTCGAGGTGAATGACTTGGAGGAGTTCAAGTCACTGGCCGATGTGGTGCGCGAGCGACTGGGCTCAGGTGCGGGTGTGCTCTTCGCCAGCCTCGACGGCAAGGGCAACTTTCTCGCCGTGGTGACGGCTGACTTGGCAGACAGTGGTCGTCTCCACGCCGGCGCCCTGGTGCGCGAAGTGGGCAAGCTCACCGGCAGCGGCGGTGGCGGCGGCGCACGCATGGCCCAGGCAGGGGCAAAAGACTTGGGCAAGGTGGACGCAGCCCTGGCGGCCGTACCGGAGATCGTCGCCCGTCTCCTTACCTCTTGGACAACAGCAAGCGCGAGTGGAGCGTGAAGGTCTACGACTACCTGCTGCAGACGCGCGAGCGGCGCGGGGCTGGGTATTTGGTGCTCTTTGATCCAGACAAAGAGGACGTGGTGCAGGCAGCAGCGCGCGCCGAGCTCTGCCAGGAAGCAGGTGTGGACGCCCTGCTGGTGGGTGGCAGCCTGCTCCTCAGGCCCACGTTCGAGCAGTTGCTGCAGGAACTGAAGAGGCGCTTGACCATCCCGCTCATCATCTTCCCGGGCGGGGTGCGGCAGGTCAGTCCGCACGCGGATGCTATCCTGTTCATGTCCCTGGTCAGCGGGCGCAACGCCGAACACCTCATCGGCGACCAAGTAGTGGCGGCACCGTTGGTCAAAGCCTGCGGCATTGAGCCGATCCCCACGGCGTACCTGCTCATCGAGTCTGGTCAGACCACCTCGGCGGAGTACATGAGCAATACGCGCCCGATTCCGCGCCACAAGCCGGACATTGCTGCGGCCACGGCACTTGCCGCAGAATATTTAGGCATGAAGCTTGTCTACCTCGAGGCTGGTTCGGGTGCTGCGCATTCGGTGCCGGTGGAGATGATCAAGGTTGTGAGTTCCTGCATCACCCTGCCGGTAGTGGTGGGCGGGGGTATCACCTCGCCCGAGGAGGCGCGCGCGAAAGTGGAGGCCGGCGCGGCATTTGTGGTCACCGGCAATGTATTGGAAGGGGACAACAGCCCAAACGTGGTGCGGCGTTTTGCGCAGGCCGTCCATATGCGGGAATAGTGCGGGAAGGCGTCCGACTCAGTTTGGATAGGAGGAGATATGCCACAGCTGAAGGGAACCAAGACCGAGCGTAACCTGCTGACCGCCTTTGCCGGTGAGTCGCAGGCGCGCAACCGCTATACCTTTTTCGCCTCTCAGGCGCTCAAGGAAGGGTTCGTGCAGATTTCCAACATCTTCCTCGAGACGGCGGAGAACGAAAAGGAACACGCCAAGCGCTTCTTCAAGTTCCTGCAGGGGGGCGAGGTGGAGATTGCCGCCGCCTTTCCTGCCGGCGTGATCGGGAGCACGCTGGAGAACCTGCGTGCCGCGGCAGCAGGCGAACGCTACGAGCACAGCACCATGTATCCAGAGTTCGCCCGGGTTGCAGAGGAAGAAGGCTTCCAGGAAATTGCCGTAACTTTCAGGAAGGTCGCCGAGGTGGAGGTGGCGCACGAGCGTCGCTACCTGAAGCTGGCCGAGAATGTGGAGCGCGGTCGCGTGTTTCGCCGCGATACTCCAGTGCGCTGGAAGTGCAACAACTGCGGCTACATTCACGAGGGCAAGGAAGCACCGGAAAAGTGCCCGGCCTGTCAACATCCCCAGGCGCACTTTGAGCTCTTCGCCGAGCCGTACTGACCGGCTCCGCAGCTGGCCGGCAAAGGAAGACGCTCGTGATCGACCTGCACACGCATATCCTCCCTGGCTTTGACGACGGGGCAACCTCCTGGGAGGAGGCCCGCCAGATGCTCCTTGTGGCAGAGGAGGATGGCATCACCGATCTGGTGGCCACACCGCACATCCTGGGGCCTGGCGACGTCGGCAGGGAAACGGAGCTCAACCAGCTCTTTGCCGAGCTGTGCCGCATCAAGGAACAAGAGGGGCTGAAGCTGCGTTTGCATTTAGGAGCCGAAATCTACGCCTGCCACGAGATGCGCCTTGATCGGCACTTCCTGACGCTGGCCGGCAACGGACGGTACTTCTTAGTGGAATTTCCCATGGAGAATATTCCGCCATTTGCGGAGGTGCAGTTTTTCGATCTGATTATGGAGGGTTACAGACCAATTCTGGCGCACCCGGAGCGGAATTTGGCGATTCTCCGCGACCCTGGGCTGGCCGAGAAGTGTGTGGAAAGAGGTGTGCTCCTGCAGGTTAACTCCGGGAGCCTGCGAGGGGTGTTTGGCCCGGAGACGCGAAGGCTCGCCGAGCAGCTCCTGGACGCGCGCTTGGTGCACGTGGTTGCCAGCGATGCTCATGGTGCTAGTGCCCGTCGCCCTCGGCTGCGGGAGACCTACGCCCTTGTGGAGCGCAGGTGGGGCAAGGACGCTGCCAGCCGTCTGTTTGTTGAGAACCCGCGGCAGATACTCGCCGGCGAGGAGGTCGAGCAGGTCGAGCCGCTCTCCATGGAGCAGGTGCACACAGCATCCCTTGCCAGTCGACTGAGGCGCTTCTGGCGAGGTCACTGAGGAGAGGACTTTGCCAAGGCCTCGGCATGAGCATGTGCAACGCGTGGCGGAGCAGTGTGCCGCCAGCGCCGCCTTGATCCGGCAGCTTGCCGACGACTATGCAGAGCTGGTGGCGGAAATTGCGGAGGTCATGACCAATGCCCTCCGCCGCGAAAGCAAGATCCTGGTCTGTGGCAACGGGGGCAGTGCCGCCGATGCGCAGCATTTCGCTGCCGAAATGGTCGGTCGTTTCCGCAAGGAACGGCAGTCCCTCCCTGTGCTGGCCCTCAGCACCGACACCTCGATCCTTACGGCGGTGGGCAACGACTATGGATTCGACCAGGTCTTTCTGCGGCAAGTTGCAGCGTTTGGTGCCAAGGGCGACGTGCTGGTGGGCATCAGCACCAGTGGCAACTCCGCCAACGTGGCGCAAGCCATGCAATGGGCCCAGGCGCACGGTCTCGTCACGGTGGGCCTTTTGGGCTCAGGCGGCGGCACAATCGCCGGGAGCTGCCACTATGCCATCACCGTGCCCAGCCATGATGCGGCGCGCATTCAAGAGTGTCACGGAGTGATCATCCACACGCTGTGCGACCTGATCGAGGAGGGGCTCAGTCAGGGGTCAAGGCGATGAGCAGCACCTTCCCCGCTGTCGTGTGCGCGAGGAAGGGGGTATTCCTTTTCACGACGAGGTGATTACGCCTCGATGGTGTCTTTCCTCAATCCCACGGTTCTGATAGGCCTGGCGGCTGCGGCCATCCCGGTGCTGGTGCACCTTCTCACCCGCCACAAGGCCAAGACCATCCCTTTCAGCACGTTGGTCTTTCTGCGACAGCTGGAGCAACGCAAGTTGCGGCGCCTGAGACTGCGCCAGGTGCTCTTGTTGCTGCTGCGCACGCTGATCATCGTGGCGCTGGTTTTGGCCTTCGCGCGGCCGACGGTGCGCCTTGCTGGCGCCAATCTGCGGCCTGGGCCGTCATCCGCAGTGGTTGTGCTGGACCATTCGGCCAGCATGGCAAGGGGAAAAGGCGGAAGGACGCTAGAGGAGCTTGCTGCAGACAGGGCGCTACAAGTGACGAACCTGCTGGCTCCGGGGAGCGAGGCGTGGCTCGTCCTGCCTGGCTCACCCCCACGGCTCGCAACTGCCGGCCCTTTGAACAACTCGGCTCTGCTGGCCGAAGCCATTGCGCGGCAGGCGCCCTCCTGCGAGGCCACGGACTTAGACGGAGCCCTGCGGCTGGCACGGGAGCTGTTGCGCGCTGCCGCCCACCAGAGCAGGGAGATCTACGTGGCCTCTGACTTCCAGGCCACTGCCTTCGGCGAGGGCAAGCCCGACACCTTAGCGGTGCCGATTGTGGCACTTCCGGTGCAGGCGGACCAGGCACAGAACTTGGCGGTAGAGAGCGTCCGGCTGGTCAGCAGAATTGTTGAGCAGGGGCGCCCCGTGCAGGTGCAGGTGGTGGTGAGAAACACAGGTAGCGCCCCGCAGCGGAATAGGCTGCTGCAGCTCTTTGTGGATGGCAAGCGGGCCGCGCAGACCACCGTCGGCCTGGAGGCAGGCGAAGCCACCGCCGTGACGATGAACTTTGTGCCGCAGAGCAGCGGTTTTCTCAGTGGCAGTGTGGTAGTGGAAGACGATGGGCTGCCGCTGGACGACGAGCGGTTCTTTGTGCTGCATGTGCCGGAGAGCAGCCCTGTGTTGCTCATCGGCCAGGGGACTGGCGCCGAGCGTTTGCAGCTGGCCCTGAATCCGGCGCGCAGCGAGCGCCCCTTCTTTCAGATCACCGCGCGGCCACAGGCGGGGCTGACTGCAAACCTTGTGGCGGCGTACAAGGTCATAGTCTTGTGCAATGCGCCGCTCCTCAGCGCTGAGGACGTTCTGACGCTCCGCCGCTTCGTCGAGCAGGGCGGGGGTCTGATGATTGTACCCGGCCTGCAGACAGATCTGCGTGCGCTCAACGAGCGGCTGCTGTCAGCCCTCGGGCTGCCCCTGTTCGCGGAAATGGTGGGCGCGCTCGGAGAGGACACGCCGACCTTCGAGTTAGAGGACATCGATTACGGCCATGCGCTTTTCCAAGGGGTTTTTGACGAGAAAGAGCATCAGGTGCGTTCCCCGCGCTTTCACATCGCCCTGCGCACGCAGGGGGGCTCTTTGGATCGTCAGGTCATCATGCGCTTCGGCACCGGGGAGCCGTTCCTCTACGAGGCGCGCCTGGACAAAGGTCGTGTGCTGGTCTTCACCTCCGGCTTCGAACCGGAGTGGTCGAACATCACTGTCACCTCGCTCTTTGCTCCCTTGGTGACGCGGGCAGCGCGCCTGCTCTCTCAGCCGGAGACCTCGCAGGAGAGCGAGGTGCTGGTGGGACAGCCGATTGTGCTGAGGCTGGCGCCGGAGCAGGTCCAGGCGCAGTTGGAGCTGGCGACGCCAGACGGCACCAGGCTGGCCCTTGCGCCCGAATTCCGTCAGAACGGCTACGTGGTGGAGTTTACCCAGACCTGGCGGCCGGGCATCTACTCCCTCTTTGCGGGCGACAGCGAGTTGACACGCGTTGCCGTGAACATGGACGGAAAGGAGTCGCGTTTCCAGGCGCTCTCTGCTGCCCAGTTCCGCGAGCGCTATCCCACCGCCATCTGGGTGGACGAAGGACAGGATGTGGCGAGCAGCGTGCAGGAGGCGAGGCTGGGCAGGGAGTTGTGGCGGCCGTTGGCCTTGTTGGCACTCGGCCTCATGATTGCCGAGATGGCGCTGTACAGAGAGAAGGGCGAGGTCATCGACGAACCTCCACAGGAGGCGAGGGTTTGAACCGTCTGGTAACACATGCCCCCCCACGACGGGAGCGGGCCATCATCGTGGGATTGGTCACACGCTCCACCTATCGCTGGACAGCCGAGGAGTTTCTCGACGAGCTGGCCTTGTTGGCAGATACGGCAGGGGCGGAGGTGGTGGGCAGAGTGCTCCAGGAGCGCAGCGAGATCGACCCCGCCTACTTCATTGGCCGCGGCAAGGTCAGGGAGCTGCGCGCCATGGTCAAGCAGCAGCAGGCGAACCTCATCCTGTTTGACGACGATCTCAGCCCGGCGCAGGTGCGCAACATAGAGAGAGACTGTGGTGTGCGGGTGGTGGATCGCAGCGGGTTGATTTTGGACATCTTCGCGCGGCGGGCGCGCACCCGGGAAGCCAAGACGCAGGTGGAACTGGCCCAGCTTGAGTACCTCCTGCCCCGACTCACCCGGCAGTGGACCCATCTCTCCCGCCAGGAGGGGGGCATCGGGCTGCGCGGACCGGGGGAGACCCAGTTGGAGATCGACCGGCGCCAGATCAGGCGGCGCATCAACTTCCTGCGCCAGGAGCTTGAAAAGATTCACCGCCAGCGAGCCATTCGCGGCAAGCACCGCGAGGAGCTGTTTCAGGTAGCCCTCGTCGGCTACACCAACGTGGGCAAGTCCACCATTCTCAACGCGCTCACGCGGGCCGAGGTCCTGGTGGAGGATCGCCTCTTCGCCACCTTGGACCCCACGGTGCGCGTCATGGACAGCGACGGGCGGCGCACCGTGGTGCTCATCGACACGGTGGGATTCATCCGCAAACTGCCCCACCATCTGGTGGCTTCGTTTATGAGCACTTTGCAGGAGTCAATGGCTGCCGACCTGTTGGTGCACGTGGTGGATGTGAGCCATCCCCAACTGGCCGAGCAGATGGACACGGTGCGGGAGGTGCTCCGTTCCCTCAACGTGTTGGACAGGCCCATCTTGACCGTTTTCAACAAGGTGGATCGTCTCACGGACACTGGCCTCCTTCCTGGTCTGCTGGAGACACACCGTCCCAGCATCGCAGTGTCTGCCACCCGGGGCATTTTCATGGAGCGCCTGCGGGAGGAAATCCTGCGCTTCGCTGAGCAGAGGCTCATCGACTTCGAGCTGCAGGTTCCCGCGAAGGATAGTCGGCTCGTGGCAAAGCTCTATGCCCTAGCCGAGGTGCTGGAGGCGGATTACCAGGATGGGCAGGTGCTGGTGAAGGCACGGGCCACCCGAGCGAGCCTGGAGAGAATTCGTCGGCTGGCGCACGGCTGGGGCCGAGCCACTGAGGAGTACTCTTCGAAGGGAGAAGAAGACTCATGAGGTCCTGTGTATTTCGGCAGTCGCCCATCCGGTGGGCCGTCATCGCGGCGGGGGCGTTTTTTCTGCTGCCAGGCCTGCCCGCTGGTGCGCAGCAGGTGCGAATCCGCGGCACGAACACCAGCTATGCCCCGGGCGACTGGGTCACCTACTCGGTGCTTCGTTACGTCAACGACGCGGCAGTGGGTGATCAGCACGTCTATTTTGGCACGACCGGAGGCGTGGCGCCCTTCGATCGCTTCCGCAGCCGGTGGGAATACCCCTGGACGGTGAGCAACGGCTTGGCGGACAACAACGTGCTGTGCGTGGGCTATGACTTTACCACCGGGCTGCTCTGGTGCGCCACTGGGGTCTCCGTGGCCTACCTGCAGCCGGCGGCGCAGGTGTGGTCGAACTTCTTCTACGACGAGATGGGCGTGGCCGGCGGGGACAGAGTCCTTTCCATTGGCTTTGTGGGCGACCGGGTCTGCTTGGAGACCGAAGACGGGCAGCATTTTGTGGGCAGCGTTTCGGGATTTGCTCCCAGCGCGGCGCCACCGCCTGAGGAGGTGGTCTGGTTTGGGCGAAGGGCACCGCGTCAAAGGCTGCCCCACTTCTTTGCCGAGGTGGGCCTGTTCTACGACGACCGCGGAACGCTGCAGGATACCAACCTCCGCCAGTTCCCCCTCACATGCTGGGCGACTGACCCGTGGCAGTTGCTGTGGATCGGCTCCTGGGGCCTGGGCGCCGGCAAGGGCGACCTGAAAAGCTACCGCCTCACCATGCTCCCCTTGGGCCTCTGCCAACGGGACGCCAGGATCGTCGCCCGACGCGGCAACGAATTCTGGATCGGTGGTCCAGACGAAGAGCAGATTTCCGGGGTCACCGCCTGGGATGGGGCGGACTCCTGGCTCTACTACGAGCCGCGCCTCTTGACTGGTTTCCGGAGCGCCCGGGTGCGGGCCATCGCCCTGTACGACCGCGAGGTATGGCTTGGCACCGAGCAAGGGCTCGTCTGGTTCGAGCGGGCGCGCCAGTACTGGAAGACCTTCGGCAAGACGGAGCTCTTGCCAGACGAGTGGGTGAACGATGTGCTGGTAGACTCGCTCTATGTGTGGGCGGCCACGCAACGTGGGGTGACCCGCCTGGTGCGTGCCACTCTGCGCACGGATTCGCTGGTTGCGCAACTGGTGCAGTGGCCGGCCCTAGGGGACGTCCCGGTCTACGACCTGGAACGCACCCACAACCTCATGTGGATGGGGACCGAGTACGGCATCTACGTCTATGACTGCGCCCGCGACTCTGGAGGCTTCTACAACGCGCCGGAGGGGCCTGTCAATTGCACGGTGACGGCAGTGACAAGCTGCGGCAACGAGGTCTGGTTCGGCACGACAGAGTCCATCGAGGCCTTTGACATGCACACCCGCACTTGGATGCGCCCGCCTGCCCGCCTGGTACATACCGGTGCGCGCGTCAATCGCATCGCTGCCGACACCAGCACCGTCTGGGCCAGCACGGACAAGGGCGTGCTCAAGTACGACCGCAAGCACAAGCGCTGGCGCCTGTTCACCGTGGAGGACGGCCTGCCCAGCAACGAAGTGTTCTCCATCTGCCTTGATGGTGACTATGTGTGGTTCGGCACGCGCAACGGTCTCACCCGTTTCTATTGGAACAGCCCGCACAGGATCGACTAACCCATGGGGGAGAGAATTCCCTTCGAAGGACGTCAGGACAGACGCCGCCAGGAGCTCATTGAGTACCTGTTCGGTTTGCATCGCTTCGGCATGCGTCTGGGGCTGGAGCGTATCGAGGCACTGCTCGCACGCCTTGGCGAGCCGCAGCGGCGCTTTGCCAGCGTGCACGTGGCCGGCACTAATGGCAAGGGGTCGACCGCGGCAGCTTTGGCCTCCATTCTGAGAAAGGCGGGGCTGCGCACGGGCCTGTATACTTCCCCGCACCTGGTGCGACCCGAGCAGCGCATTGCCATCGACGGCGCGCCTATTGCCTGCGAGGAGTTTGTGGAGCTTGTCGCGCGCGTTCGCCCCCTGGTGGAGGAGTTAGGTGCCACGTTTTTTGAGGCCATCACCGCCATGGCCTTCCTCTACTTTGCCGAACGTCAGGTGGATGTGGCGGTCGTGGAGGTGGGCCTCGGGGGCAGGCTCGATGCCACCAACGTGCTTCGCCCTTTGCTGAGCCTGATCACGAGCATTGACCTGGACCATGTGGAACATTTGGGCGCGACAGTGAGAGACATAGCCCAAGAGAAGGCGGGCATCATCAAGCCGGGCGTGCCGTGCCTGACCTCTGCGGCCCATCCCGAAGCGCTGGGGGTGCTGCGTACGGTGGCGGCCTCGCGGAGGGCGCCTTTCCACACCGTGAGCGAGCTCTTCCGCGTGACCGACGTGGAACTGGGGCAGGAGGTAACCACTTTCTCGCTGGTGAATGAACAGGTGGCCTTCCGAGGGTTGCGCAGCCCGCTGGTGGGCGAGCATCAGCTGAGCAACTGCGCGTTGGCGGTGAGCGCTGCCCACTACCTTTCGCGCCAGGAACCACGGATTACCGCTTCAGCCATTCGCACTGGCCTGGAGGGCATGCGCTGGCCGGGCAGACTGCAGAAGATTGCCGAGCGCCCAACAACGCTCGTTGACGTGGCGCACAACCCCGCGGCCATGCGCTGCATAGCCTCGGCGCTGGGATTGTTCGCCTTCCGGCGCCTGCTGGTGGTAATGGGGGTCATGCGCGACAAGGACTATCAGGCGATGGTGGCTGCCATCGCGCCTGTTGTCTCCGTGGCAATTGCCGTGGCCCCGGCGACCAGCCGCGCCCTGCCTGGTCCAGAGCTGGCGGCGGCCTTTCGGGCCCACGGCGTGTACACGCATGAGGCCGACTCGCCTTGGGCAGGGGTGGCACTTGCTCGTCGCCTGGCAAATGCCGAAGACCTGGTGCTTTGCACAGGCTCCCACTACACGGTGGGAGAGGTACTGGCAGCTGTAGAGCAAGGGCACTGAGCGTAACAGGGCCAGGCGGAGCGGGTGATCCTCGTGCGGGACAGGAGAAGATACCGGCAGCGCGAACGCGGCTGGGTGGAGATTGTTAAGGCCGCGAAACAAAATGCTTGACAATGTGGGGATTGTTTCCTATCTTTTAACGCTTTCTGGTGCGGCAGCCCTGTTCCCTACATTCCCGCTAAATGTCCTCTTACGCCAAAGACCCGAGCGCGTGAGCGATCCTATGTGTCTCGACACACTAATCCGGAGCTAAATAATCATGGCAAGGGTGGAGCTTAAGGAGGTTACCAAGGTATTCGAGAAAAAAGTGGTGGCGGTGGACAGAGCCACTTTTGTCGCCGAGGATAAGGAATTTGTGGTACTGGTGGGCCCCTCTGGTTGCGGCAAGTCCACGACCCTACGGATGATCGCGGGATTGGAGGAGGTGACCGAGGGCGAGATCTACATCGGCGAGCGCTTGGTCAACGATGTGCCTCCCAAGGACCGCGACATCGCCATGGTCTTCCAGAACTATGCCCTGTACCCGCACATGACGGTCTACCAGAACATGGCCTTTGGGCTGAAACTGCGCAAGTACCCGAAGAAGGAAATCGAACAGCGAGTGCACGAGGCCGCAGAGATTCTGGGCATCAAGGACCTTTTGGACAGGAAGCCCAAGGCGCTTTCCGGCGGCCAGCGGCAGCGTGTGGCAGTGGGCAGGGCAATCGTGCGCAAGCCGAAGGTCTTTCTGTTCGACGAGCCGCTTTCCAACCTGGATGCGAAGATGCGGGTGCAGATGCGCGCCGAGCTCTCCAAACTCCATGGCCGTTTGGAGACCACCATGATCTACGTGACCCACGACCAGGTGGAAGCGATGACCATGGGGGACAAGATTGTGGTGATGAAGGACGGGGTGATTCAACAGATTGCCGACCCGTTGACACTGTACAATCGCCCCAAGAACAAGTTTGTGGCGGGGTTCATCGGCAGTCCGGCGATGAACTTTTTCGAAGGGCGCATCATTCAACAGGATGGGCTGTGGTTCGATGCGGTCGCCGTGCGCCTCCGCATTCCGCCTGCTTTCCTGCCCGCCCTCAAATCCTACCTGGATCGCGAGATGATCTTCGGTATCCGTCCTGAGGACATCCACCTGAGCGAGTATGCCGAGCACGTGCGCGAGGCTTCCAAGGCGGCCTGCACCGTCGAGGTGGTCGAGCCGATGGGCAACGAGATCTTTCTTTACTTGAGTTGTGGGCGCAACTCAATGGTGGCCAGAATCCCGGCGCGCCGAGAACCCGCCGTGGGCGAAAGGATGGACGTTGTCTTTGACATGAGCAAGGTCCACTTCTTTGACAAGAACACAGAGGAGGCTGTCGCCCAGAGTTAGCAATCAGTTCCCGTCGTGTCGCGTCAAGCGTCCAATACCTTCTGTTTTCCACATCCGAGCGTACAATGTCCCGGTCGTGCAAAGGGAGCGGTGTGACCAGCACCTGCCCTTCACAGACTGTTGCCGTTTGTGGGTGGCCCCATGGCAACGTAGGGAGAGAAATCTGTTAAGTTCACCTTAATCATGGAGACTGCTGTATGGACATTGCCCAACTGAAAGCGATGAAGATTGGCGAGCTGGTGAAGCTCGCCCAGGAGATGCAAATCTCCGGTTGTACCAACATGCGCAAACAAGAGCTCATCTTCTGCATCTTGGAGGAGCAGACCAAACGCGAAGGTCTGATCTTCGGCGAGGGGGTGCTCGAGGTGCTGCCCGATGGGTACGGGTTCCTGCGTTCCCCGGACTACAACTACTTGCCAGGACCCGACGACATCTACGTGTCGCCGTCGCAGATCAAGCGCTTCGGGCTGCGTACTGGCGATACCGTGTCCGGGCAGATCCGCCCGCCGAAGGAGAACGAGCGCTTCTTTGCCTTGCTGAAGGTGGAAGCGGTGAATTTCGAGAATCCGGACCTTGCCAAGAGCAACATGCTCTTCGACAACCTGACGCCCCTCTACCCGATAGAGCGGATCCGGCTGGAGACTTCCCCTACCGACTACTCCATGCGCATCATGGACCTGCTGACCCCCATTGGCAAGGGACAGCGTGGCCTCATCGTTGCGCAGCCCAAGACCGGCAAGACCACTCTGCTGCAGAAGGTTGCCAACAGCATCACCACCAACCATCCGGAGATCAAGCTCATCGTGCTGCTCATCGATGAGCGCCCTGAGGAAGTCACCGACATGGAGCGTTCGGTGAAGGCGGAGGTCATCAGCTCCACCTTCGACGAGCCGGCGGAGCGCCACGTGCAGGTAGCCGACATGGTCTTGGAAAAGGCCAAGAGGCTGGCCGAGTACGGACACGATGTGGTCATCCTGTTGGACAGCATCACGCGGCTGGCGCGTGCCCATAACGCCGTGGTGCCGCACAGCGGCAAGATCCTGTCCGGCGGCGTTGACGCCAATGCGCTCCACAAGCCGAAGCGCTTCTTCGGAGCGGCGCGCAATATCGAAGAAGGCGGCAGCCTCACGGTCATCGCCACCGCGCTCATCGACACCGGCTCGCGCATGGACGAGGTGATTTTCGAAGAGTTCAAAGGCACCGGCAACATGGAGCTGGTGCTGGACCGTCGTCTCTCCGACAAGCGGGTGTTCCCGGCAATCGACATCAACAAGTCCGGGACGCGCAAGGAAGAGCTCCTCCTCACCCCGCAGGAGCTTAATCGGGTTTGGATCTTGCGCAAGGTTCTGGCTGAGCTGTCGGTGACCGAGGCCATGGAGTTCTTGTTGGAAAAGATGCGCGGCACCAAATCCAACAAGGAATTCCTCGAGTCGATGAGCACGTGAGAGTGTCGCCGTTGTCCACCTTCCGTCTCGTACGCCGCTGTCGCCGGCAAGTCACATGAGGAGCCCAGTGAAGGTCCACTTAGTGCTTGCCGCCATGGTATGGTGTCTGGTGCTGGTGGCGGTGTTCAATGGGCTGTGCGACCGCACGCCAGGCGAGCCCCAGGAATATGTCACTCCGCGCGGAGAACGGGCCCTCCTGCACGGCAGCGGCCTCTATCGATTTGATCCTGCGCCGCTGGCCATAGAGGGGATGGTGTGGGACGCGGCGAATATGGCCGTGGCTTTGCCGCTCCTGGCCCTGTCCATTATTGCAGCTTGGCGGGGTTCCTTGCGCGGCAGAGTGCTGTTGGCAGGCCTGCTCTTCTATTTCTTCTACACCTACTTCCAGCTGTTCACCACGTACGTCTTCAATCGCATGTTCCTCGTCTATGTGGGCGTGGTGGCATTGAGCGGAGTTGCCTTCTTCCTCACTCTCGGCGCTATCGAGGTGCCGCAGCTTGCCGCCCACGTCCACCCGGGGTTCCCGCGGCGGCTGTTCATCGGATTCGCCTTTGCGGTGTGCCTGCTCCTTGTGGTGCTGTGGATGGCGCGCATCGTGCCGATCATGAAGAGCGGCCGCTTCCCGCCTGAGCTCGCAGGTTTGACAACCCTGACTACACAAGGTTTTGACTTGGGGCTCGTGGTACCGCTGTTCCTGTGCACGGGGATTCTCCTGCTGCGCAGGTCTGCGTGGGGCTACCTGCTCACAGGGGTTTGCCTGGGCTACGCCTTGGTGATGAGCGTCACGCTGCCGGCCTGGATCGTCTATCCGATGGTGAAGCAAGGCAGCCTGCGGCTTGTTGAGGCAATACCGTTCGGCACGATCAGCCTTGTCGGCATCACCCTGGCGGCGCTTTTCTTTCTGCACCTCCGCGAGGAGTGACGAAGGTTCAAAAAATGTGCTTGACTTCTGCCGGCGGAAGTCCTATATTAGGCCAGCAAGAAATGGCGGCAAAGCTGAAGCTGCGCAATTGTCTGAGCTGCCGATCGGGCCCGTTGATGCACACGCAGTGAAACCCAAGGCCGTGGGCGCATGGAGCGAAAGCTCAACCTCCAATTCCTAATCGCCGCGCTGGTGGGGCTCATCTCCGTGCCTGCAGCAGGGCAGCACCCACTCCGCCCTTCGGACTTGCCCTTGGGCAAGGTGACGGTCGACGATTACTGGCATTTCCACAATGTGGGCAACCTCGGCCTGACGGTGACCAACTATGGCGTGCTGGGGCAAGGGTACCTCGTCGCCCTCAAGGACCAGCCCTCGTGCCAGTACAAGCTGCATTCGCGTCTGGACAAAGAGCGCATCGAGCACTTTTCCTATGCAGGCCTATGGGTGGGTGGCATCGGCGGCGCGCAGGGGGAAGACAAGACCCTCGTTTCCACAGCCATCGTGGACGGAGTCTTCCGGTACGGCGAAGAGGGCTTTGAATTCACCACTTCCCCAGATGAGGGCGACACCATCCGCGTGCGCTCCACCATCATCACCTCACCGCACTTTGATCCTTCGGCCATTTCCCATCAGGACTTTGTCTGCGATTTTACCGATCGGAACACGCGTGTACCGGGCGCGCAGATCGAGATTCTGGGGCACACGCCCTTCGGGATCGACGTGCACTTAGAATCTTATGCCTGGAACTATTCGTTTGCTGATGCCTTCGTCATCCTCAACTATACAATCAAGAACGTCTCGCGGTATCCCATTGAGCAGATATATGTGGGGCTGTGGGTGGATGCCTCGGTGGCCAACATGAATTACACCAGCCGCTACGAGCCAGGCGGCGGGTTTACCTGGTACGACAACCTCAACGGCTTCGACGAAGCGTACAACATGGCCTACCAGTACGACGCCGACGGTGACAACGGCTATGCCGAAAGCTATCTGGGCATCCGCGCCTTGGGGGCTTCGGTTCCGAGAGCGGCTTACCGGGTGAATTACAACCAGTGGAAGTGGGCCACCGCCACCAATGTTGACTTCCCGGACTATTTCATGCCGCGCAATGACGAAGAGCGCTACCAAAAGATGGCGACCACGCCACCGCCGCCACTGCCCAATAGACCCGACAGCTGGATGATCCTCCTTTCGATGGGCCCTCTTGGCGATCTCGCCCCTGGTGACTCGGTGAATGCGGTATTCGCAGTGGTGTGTGGATTCTGGGGGCCAGGAGATGCGGACAGTCCGGAGCGGCGCAAGAACCTCCGTCTCAACTCCGACTGGGCACAGATTGCCTACAACGGCGAGGACGTGGACGGCGACGGCCGCCTGGACACGACCAATGAGGACGTCAACGGCAATGGCATCCTGGACCCTGGCGAAGACCTTGACGGGGATGGCCATTTAGATATTGACGAGGATGTCTACCACAATCCGCAGCGGGGGATCTACGCGCACAACGGCAGATTGGATCGCTACATCCTGCCGTCGCCGCCCCCTTCGCCGCGCCTGCTGGTGGTGCCCGGACGGGGGCGCGTGGAGCTTTACTGGGACAACCTCCCGGAGCTTACCGAGGACCCCATTACCCGCGAAATCGACTTTGAGGGCTACCGCGTGTACAGTTCCCCCAAGACGCGCGGCAGCCAGGAGGAGTTCTCCCTGCTGGCCCAGTTTGACCTCAAGAACAATCTCGGCTACGACACAGGGCTGGATCTCATTCGCCACGATACCCTCATCGACGGCAGGCAGTACCACTATCGGTTTGTCAATGAGATGTTGCACGACGGGTGGCCAGATCGCTACTTCTACAGCGTCACGGCCTTTGACCGCGGCAACCCGGTGAACAACCTGCCAAGTCTGGAGAGCTCCGTATATGAGAATCTCACCTACGTCATTCCTGGCACGCCGCCGAGTGAGGAGGAGCTCAAGGTTTACGTCTATCCGAACCCCTACCGCGGTAGCGCCCTTTGGGATGGCACCGGGGAGCGACAAAGGTTGATCTGGTTTGCCAATCTCCCCCTCGAAGCAACCATTCGCATCTACACCTTGGCCGGGGACCTCGTGGATGAGATCCACCATGATGGGCGGCGGTACGCAGGCCAGGACGTGGCGCGCCTTGCCGCGACCGCCGGACGCAAGGACATCAAGTTCCCCGGAGGCCTGCACGCCTGGGACTTGATTACGCGCAACGACCAGGCAATCGCCTCCGGTCTCTACCTGTACACCGTTGAGGACAAGAAGACGGGAAGAATCTTCACGGGCAAGTTCTTGGTGATAAAATGAATGTGGGCCAAAGCTACTGAGGAGGCAGGAGAGCATGAGAAACAAGGTCTGTGCTTTGATGGTCGCCAGTCTGCTCCTGGCAAGCCTGGCTTATGGGCAGACCAAGATTCGCGACATCCAGTACACCACCGACCCTACGGGCGCCTCACCCTTGAACGGGCAGGTGGTCACGGTGACGGGCGTCGTTACCGCCGAGCATCGCGGGACTAACCCCAATAACGGCGGCATTTCCAACGCCTACTTCTTCATGCAGGATGCTGCCGAGCCCTGGTCTGGCATCCAGGTCCTCTACAACGCTACCCTGGTGGCGGAAGGGGATAGCGTCACGGTCACCGGCACGGTCAGTGAGTACTATGGCCAGACACAGATAAAGGACGTGACGAGTTTCACCCATCATTCCACCCGGAGGAAGCTCCCGCCGCCCTTGGAAGTGACTACGGCGCAGGCGGCCAGCGAAGCCTACGAGGGCTGCCTTGTGCGCGTGAAAAACGTCACTGTTGTGGAGACCAATATCGGTACCTACAAGAACTGGAAGGCCGATGATGGGAGCGGCCCCATCTTGATTGACACGCGCGCCAAGTACTTCTACACACCTGTGGTAGGGGCGCCGATTCGCTCCTTGACCGGCATCGTCCTCTATGGCTCGAATACGTTCAGCATCGCACCGCGCTTAGCGTGGGACATTGTCGAGGGCGGCAGGTTCACGCGGATCCAGCGGGTGCAACAGGTGCGCAACTCTGACCTTCTCCTCGCGCCGGTTGACACGTACTCCGACACCTCATATGCGGTGCGCGATACGGTCACATTTCATGGCATCGTGACCATGCCCACGGGCCTCAGCTACGCGGGCGCTGGGGTAAAGTTCATCATGAGCGAGTTGGAGGGTGGGCCCTGGAGCGCGATCCTCTCGTACCATCCCGATTCCACCGCGTACCCGAGCCTATTCGAAGGCGACGTCATCGAAGTGACCGGCTACATTGGTGAGTACCGCACGGGGCCAAGCAACATGACCGAGCTGTGGATCACCAGCCCCATTGATATCGTCGGCATCGGCCAGCCACTGCCGCCGCCTGATTATGTGAAGACCGGCGACTTGCGCTTGCCGGTCACTGCAGAGCAGTGGGGGAATTGCATGGTGTACGTGAAGAATGTGACGGTGACCAAGAACAATCCCCAGTACGAGCTGTTCGCGGTGAACGATGGCTCCGGCTCGGTGTTGGTGGACGACGACTCCGACAGCCTGTTCACCTACTATGGAGCGCACCCCCGGCCGCCTGTGGGCGCCCAGGCGGATTCCATTCGCGGTTGGGTGTACCATCATTACGGCTACTACACAGACAGCACGACTTACAAGTTGGAGCCCCTCTACCTGCGCGACATCAAGTGGGGTGGGGCGCCGCCAGTCATTAGTCAGGTCGTCCGCGACATCTCTACACCGCGTTCGTCCAACCCGGTCTGGGTGTCCGCTAAGGTGACGAGCAACTTACAGGTGACCGAAGTGGCCCTCATGTACCGCGTGGACGCAGCCTATCCCTTGGCCAAGAAGGCAAACGGAGGTTACACCAGGGTGGTGATGGGCAACCCCAGCGGTGACACCTACACGGGGCAGATTCCTCCGCAGCCGCACGGGAGTTTTGTCAGCTTCTTCATCGAGGCCATGGACAACCAGGGACAGAAGAGCCTGGCGCCATCGGACACGGCCTATCAGCACTACACCTACGTGGTGCGCGATGGCATGCTGCGTGTGGCCGATGTGCAGTATACCCCATGGTCCATCGCCGACTCGCCTTTCGACGGCTATACGGTGACGCTTACCGGCATCATAACCACAGACAGCTCCGCGAACCGCATATTCAAGGCCTACGCCTTGCAGGATGCTGAAGGACCGTGGAGCGGCATCTTCGTGTTCGGGCTCCCCAACACCCTCAGCCGCGGCGACATGGTGGCAGTCACCGGCAAAGTGACCGACTACAATCCCGACTGGCACTACAAGTGGGATAACAACACCGTGCTCCTGGCCGATTCCTATGAGCTGGCCGGCTCAGGATACGCGATTTCGCCCATCGACGTGACCACCGGGACGCTGGCGGCCACCAGCCGGGATGTCGAGGCCTACGAGGGGGTGTTGGTGCGTATCAAGAATGCCACGCTGATGAGCGTCAACCGCTACGACGTGACCTTTGACGACGGCAGCGGCCCCTGCCTCGTCGATGGTGACTTTATGTTAGCTCGGGACCAGGACCCGAACAACCTGTTCTACGTCAACCAGAGCGGTGGGTATCTGGTGGCTTTTGGCGACACCATCCCACCTGGGCAGAAGGTAGACGTCATCCAGGGGATATTCCTGTACAGCTTCGGCACCTACAAGATCGAGGTGCGCGACGCGAAGGATTTCGGCAAGAAAGTGGGGGTTGATCCAGGTTTTGTGCCGCCGGTGCACACCTATCGCTTGGAGCAGAACTTTCCGAACCCATTTAACCCGTGCACCAAGATTTACTTCGAGATTCCGGCGGCCCAGAGTGTGACCGTTGTGGTTTACAACCTGCTTGGCCAGAAGGTGAAGACGGTGTTGGATGAGGCGTTGCCGCCTGGCCGCCACGTGTTGCCATGGGATGGCACCGACGAGCGCGGCCAGCAAGTGCCTGCAGGGGTCTATATCTACCGGATCAAGGCTGGCGAGTTCCTCGCCTCCCGGAAGATGGTGCTGATGCGTTAGCTGTTCATCTGCTTTGGTGACGGACGGCGGTGGTGGTCAGCCTTTCGGCCGAGTGAGAGCAGGCTGAGTTACTCATGACGTCTGTTCCGCACATAAGGGTGAGTTTGCTGCTGGCGCTGACCGGCATAGCGGCGCTGTTGCTGCTCGGCTGCGACAGGAACCCCTTCCACAAGGAGCGGAAGTCCCGGGCGCTGCGCAACGCCGCGCCGGAGACGTTCCTCTTTCTGGCCGTCAAGCCGGACACGCTGCTTATCCCGGGTCCGCACGGGGTGGACACTACCATCGTCGGCCTCGACACCACCGCCAGCAGGCAGATTTTGCACTGGTGGGGAGAGGACGCCGACGGCGAAGTGGTCGGCTACTACATTCAGTGGGACTATCAGCCGGAAAGGCAATGGACCACCGCCGAGTACGACACCTTCTACCTCCCCATTCGGGCGCGTTCCGCCAGCTTCACCTTCCGCGTGTGGGCCGTGGATGATGACGGTGCGGAGGACCCCACGCCTGCGACCATGGCCTTCCCTGTGTACAACTCTCCGCCGGAGATCGCGTTCCGCTATCGCAGCAATCCGCCGGCACCGCCCGGTAACCCCAACGTGACGGCCTACACCTTCCCGACGCGCACCTTCATGTGGGATGTGCGCGACCCGGACGGCGACGAGTCGGTGGTCAAAATCCTCTACGCCCTGGACGACACCACGACCTGGCAGGAGCTACCGGGTACCGCGCGCAGTGTGACCCTGACCGGACTTTCCCCAGGGAGCCATCGCTTTTTCGTCAAGGCAGAAGACATCGCTGGCGCGCAAAGCAGGGTCGTCTCCTTCCCGGATCCAACAGACCCCCAGACGCCCAACACCTGGGTGGTGAAAGAGCCGTGCGGTGACGTGTTGCTGGTGAACGACTTTGCCCAAGACCAGAGCACCTACCAGGTGCAGGGCTACTACGAGCAGCTGCTGCGCAACATCGTGGGCGAAGGCGGCTACAGCGTCTGGGAAATCGGCACCTGGCGCACACCGGTCATCAACCCCCAAAACAGCCTACCCTATGCGACGGCGGACATAAAGGCCAACCTCAGCTACTTCAGGGCGGTGATTTGGTTTTCTCACCTGGGCCGCCCCAATTTGGCGCAGGCTGGCCTGAGCATCACGCAATACATTGCCGCAGGTGGGAAGGTGTTCATTACCAACGCCAACGAGGAGGTGCCCGACACTGCCTGGACCTTTACCGACCTCGACTCGGTTTTCCGCCTTAATCCAGGCGGGCGACTGCTTGCGGGGGTCAAGGTCATTGCCTCCTTCACCAACAGTCCGCGCGACTCGGCTTTGACACTGAAAGTGGGCAAGTTGATTGGGAACCGTGTCTCCGCGCTGGTGCCGGGCCCACAGGCCCAGGTGGTGTGGCGCATGGAGCCTGATTCGACGGCCAGCGTGGCGGTGCCGTACAAGGGCTCGCCGGTGGTCGGCGTGCGGTACATCTTGGGAAAGGGGCGCTCCATCTATTTCTCGCTTCCCTTCACCTATTGCGATGGCTTCGGCAATGCCGAGGAGGTCCTGCGGTACATCTTGCGGGAAGAGTTCGGGCTATGAAGCGAACGTTGGTCATCGTGGTGCTGATGGCGACCTGCTGCTCGGTGGTTGTGGCGCAGCCGCGGAGCAAGGGGAGCATTGCCGGCACTATCGTGGACAAACAGACGCGCGAGCCACTGCCGGGCGTTAACGTCGTGGTCAAGGGCACCTACATGGGCGCCGCTACGGACGAGAACGGGCGCTACGTCATCGAACGCGTCAGCCCTGGCCAGTACGACATTCAAGCCTCCATGATCGGCTACAAGATCCAGCTCCGCACCGGCGTGAAGGTGGCGGCCGGCCAGCGCGTGGTCTTAGACTTTGAGCTGGAACAGTCGGTGCTGGCCTTCGGCCAGGAGATCGTCGTCATCGGCGAGCGGCCGCTGCTGCAGGTGGACCTGACCGCCTCGGAGGTGCACTTTAGCGCCGACGACATACGCCAGCGCATCGTGGAAAACGTCCGGGACATCGTCACCCAACAGGCAGGGGTGGTCAAGGCCGACAACGAGATCCACATCCGGGGTGGCCGCGCGGACGAGAGCCTGTATATCGTCGATGGCATTTCCATCAAGGATCCGCTCTCTGGCTATGGAAACACGTTGTACGTGAACGCCGATGCCATTAAGGAGCTGAAGGTTATCACCGGCGGTTTCAATGCCGAGTACGGCCAAGCCATGTCTGGAGTGATCGACGTCGTGACCAAGGAAGGCGGCGACAACTACACCGGCGGACTTGCCGTCAAGACTGATCGGCCCAATTTTGGCTTGTTCAAGAGCTACAATACGCAGGTGCTGGAATTCAATCTGGGCGGGCCTGAGCCCTTAACCGTGTTTATCCTCCCTGCATTTGGGCTACGCGTGCCGGGGTCGGTGAGTCTTTTTCTCTCCGGGTACGGGAATGTGTCGGACACCTACCTCCCCAAGGCGTCCCGCCTCTATCCGAGGCGTTCTGGGCTGGAGCCGTTTGCCCCGCGCGAAGAGAATGACTGGCACCTCCTGGGCAAGCTCACCTGGCGGGTGAACCCCAACCAAAAGTTCTCCCTGTCCTACGACCGCTCGCTCAGCATCAATCAGGGGTTCTTCCGGCGCTACGTCATCTCGCGGCGCTACTTCCCGTACGAATTCAGCAAGCACCTGGACCACTATCCCACCTTCACCTCGGAGAGCATCCTCAGCAACGCCTCCTGGATGCACACGCTGTCGGCCCGCACCTTCTACGAGCTCACGGTGGGGAACTTTTGGACCTCCACCCACAGCGCCGTGCAGAACAAGCACTGGTCTGAGTATGTGGAACAGTTAGACCTGGAGCCGGTGCGCTATCTTCCCGGCTCAGGCGGCGATGTGGTCATTCGTCGCGGCGACGGCTTCTACGACCACGGCGACTATGGGCAGTGGTTCGACTACTTCAGCGACACCTGGACGCTGAAGGGGCGCCTCACCAGTCAGATCGACCCAAAGCACCAGGTGAAGGGCGGCTTCGAGGTTGAGTACACCACCATGCAGGTGGTGGACATCGTCGATCCCTGGGTGAGCAGCGAAAGCGGCTATGGCCGCAGCTACGACATCTATCGCGTCTACTCTACCGCCGGCGCCTTCTATCTCCAAGATCGCATCACCTACGAGGGCATGATCGTCAACGTGGGGATGCGGTACGACTATTGGTTCCCAGGTAAATTCGTGCAGGATGCTATCAACGACCCGGAGACGGTCATCATCTCGGCGGCGGCGCGCAAGAAGTTCTATGATGATACTTTCGAAGTTTTTGGCATGCGAGGCAAGGGCCATCTGAGTCCGCGGGTGGGGATCTCTCATCCGGTGACCGACCGGGATGTGCTCTACTTCCACTACGGGCACTTTTCGCAGCGGCCGCAAGGGCAGTACGTCTACGCGAAGCTCAAGGCTACCTCCCCGGCTACCTACCAGCTCTTCGGCAATCCGAACCTCAACCCCATCACCACGGTGGCGTACGAGTTGGGCATCAAGCACAAGTTCACCGAAAACCTGGTGGCCGAGTTCAAGGCCTATTACAAGGACATGTTCGACTATCCGACGGCCGAGAGGGTGCGGATGGAAAACCCGCGGCTGGGCAACATCAGCTACCTGATGTACTTCAACATGGACTATGCCCGTTCCAAGGGCATCGAGCTGTGGTTGCGCCAGCGCTACGCCCGTTACCTCACCGGTACGCTGAACTTCACCTACGCGGTGAGCAAAGGAAAGAGCTCAAAGCCGAGCGATAACTTGTTGGTGGAGGCGGGAAGACTGGCAGAGAAGCCGCTGCGCGAGAATTTCTTAGAGTGGGACAGGCCCATCCGCCTGACACTGGACCTGAACCTACACGTGGGCGAGAAGCAAGGGTTCCGCCTTCTCGGTTGGCGGCTGCCGGAAAAGTGGGGCATCAATACGCACTGGGAGCTGGAATCGGGCAAGCGCTACACGCGCCTCATTGACCTTGAGCGGGAGATCTACGACACCGCCCATCCCTATGCCAACCTTGCCCCCACCTGGCACCAGCTCGATGTGCGTGCCTACAAGTATTTCCGGCTCAAGGGGGTAGAGGTCAATTTCCAGGTGGAGATCGAGAACGCATTCAACGCCCTGATCCCGCGTATCATCAATCCGTACACAGGTCGGGAATACAGGCCGGGGGACATTTTGACCAAGAGCTACACGCGCGACATCAACCCGAACCCTAACCCCATCTACGACCCGTCGAAATACCGCTGGCCACGGACGGTGCGGTGGGGAGTTGGGGTGAGATTCTGAATCCTTGCGCTGAGCTTTGCATGTCCAGGCAGAACAAGAGACATTGGCAAGCGTGGATCGCAGTAGCTGTGCTGCTGGGCGCCTGCACGGCGCAGGTGCAGGGCCAGGCGGCATTTCAACTGCTCGGCGGCCAGCGCATCGGCACCGCCTCCGGGACCTTTCTCAAAATCGAAGTTGGGGCGCAGGCAGTGGCGATGAGTGGAGCCGGCACAGCCCTGGCCAGCGACGCCACCGTGCTCTACTGGAACCCCGCTGCTGCGGCGCAGTTGGCGACGAATAGTCTGGCCCTTAGCCACATCGAATGGCCGGCGGACATCCAGTACGAATTCCTCGGCTACGTGCACCACCTACCGCGCATCGGCAGTCTGGGCGTGAGCCTCGGCATGCTGCACATGGCCGACATGGAGGTCACCAACGAGTACTATCCCACCGGTACCGGTGAGTACTTCCGCTTCCAAGACAGCTTCGCCGCCTTCACCTATGCGCGCAAGATGACTAACCGCTTCTCCTTTGGCCTGTCCTTGAAGTACGTGGATGAGCTGCTGGCCGACGTGCGCATGGGCGGGTGGATGATCGACCTTGGCACGTTCTATTGGACCGGCTACCGCCAAGTGCGCTTTGCCGTGAGCCTGGTGAATTTTGGCCCTGACCTTGAAGCACGGGGCTCGTTCCTAAAGAAGACTGTGCAGGGCGAGGTGGTGGAGCAGCCCTACGAAGCCTTCGCGCCGCCGACCACCTTCCGTGTGGGCGTAGCAGGTGACCTGTACACGGCGGAGCATCACACGTTGACTGCGGCCATGCAGGTCAACCACCCCATGGACAATGTGGAGAACGCCGTGGTCGGCTTGGACTTGGAGGTGCTGCAGCGGCTGCACGTGCGGGGCGGCTATCGGATCAACTTTGACGAAGAGCGATTCACCCTTGGCGCCGGGTTGCTGCTTCCTGTGGCCGGTGCTCGTGCGGTGCTGGACTATGCATACAAGGACTTTGCCCATCTTGGCTCGACCCATCAATTCACCTTCAGCTTTGCGTTTTGAGGGGCACACGCTGAGGGTGCGCTACCTGCTCGGTGTGGCGCTGTGCGCCCTGCTGGCCCTGGGCGGCTGCGGGCGGAAGATGCCACTGCCGGCGGTCACTACTGTGGCGCGCTCCTTCGGCGCGAGCGATACCTCCTACATCCCCTTGAACCCCACGTGGGATGCCGGGACGATAGGCTATGCCGCACCGCAGCCTATGGTGCCCACCGATATCAGCATTGGCGATGATGGGTACCTCTTTGTCGCAGACAGCGCCAACGACCGGGTGTTCGTGCTCACCAGCGCCGGTCAGCTCGTGCGCGAGTACGGCTTGGACCAAATAGCCCCGGTACCGGGCCCTCTCGCCCTCGATATCGATGCCAAGCTGAACCTGCTCATTGTGAACGGGGGCAAAACCGTCTGGGTGTGGAACCAGTACCTGCACAGAGAGGGCGTGGACTCTATCGCCGGGGTCACGGGCAAATTCTCCGGCGAGCGCGCAGCCATCGACTCGGTGCTTGGGGTTCACCCCTTCTACGTGGATGAGGGGCGCAAGACCAGCTTCCAGGGAGTGGCCTTTGGCCCGACTGCCTCAAATACCGTCTTCCTGACCGACAAGGGCTACAACCGCATCCTTCGCCTGCGCATTGTGGTCAGCGGCAGGGCGCGCCTGCACAACGGCAGGGTGCATCCGACCTTCAAGGGGGTCTACGACGGCGAGGTGGCCACCTATGGGTCGGGCGCGGGCACGGTGGACAACCCACGCGGCCTCACCGTCGACGGCGAAGGCAACATTTACTTCACGCAACTGGGCGGCAACTTCTTGGTGCAGAAGCTGAAGAAGCAGGGGGACTTTTACTCCTCGGCCTACACGCTGTATCAGCACCCCATCATGGATCTCAACCGGTGTCTCGGCCCGTATGATGTAGCGTTGGATCCGGACGGCGCCATTTTTGTGGCCGACACGCAGGCGGGCAGGGTCTACAAGTTCTTCAACAAGGGGGGCAGCGCGGGCCATCCTGCCTCCTTGGGGAAAACCGGTCTTGGCCAGGAGGTGTTTGCTCGGCCCCGGGGACTGTTTGTTTCCGGTGACAATGTGGTGTATGTGGCCGAGGCCGATGGCCACCGTATTCGCCGCTTCCGTTTCTCAGTTTCCGAGTCAGACCTGCCTGTTGAGCAACCCTGAATAAATCTCGCGCAAGCACTCGGTCCCGGGCTCACCTAGGGTGCTCTACATGTCGCCGGCGATGTCAAGAAACCTTCGATATGTAGAACTTCGTCCTTGACTCCTTGCGGGAGAATCGTTATATTTGTCGGTGTCCGGCAGCGAGCAGGCCGGGCGCAGGACCTCATTGGCTTTTCGGGACAGGTGAGCGCACTGGATGGAGACGTGCCAGGCGGCGGTTCTGTTCTTTGACAACTGTTGAACGGCAAGACCGGCGCGGGCGGAGAGGGCTCAAGCTCCTAACCAAGCCGTTTGAGGAGGCGGACTCGTGCCCTTGTCGAGGGGGCCAGAGGCAAGAGATGGCGGGTTGGCGCACGTCACCCGTCGCAAGGGATGCCTCTTGGCTTGAGGGTCGAAAATCAGGCAAACCGAGGAGCATGCTGCTCCAGTGTGCAAGGAAGGCAACCATTCCTGGAGGGAGTGTATGAAAGGCAAACTACTGGTCATTGTTTCTCTGCTGGTGGTGGTCAGTGTGCCAGGGCTGCTGTTGGCGCAAAGCGGCAGGGTGGTGGGTAAGGTTACCGACGCGCGAACCGGCGCCCCACTGCCTGCGGCCAACGTGGTGTTGCAGGGCACGGTCGTAGGGGCGGCCACCAATCTGGCAGGGGAGTTCGTCATCCCCAAGGCGCCGTTGGGGACGCACCAGCTGCGCGTCAGCTACATAGGTTATCGCACGGCGTTCGTTGAGGTGGGCGTGCAGGCGGGGCTGACCACGCGCGTCGAGATGGAGTTGGAGCCCGAGGTCATCTCCGGCGCCACCATCATGGTGCTCGCCGACAGGGCCAAGATCCGCGAGACGCCAGTGGCTTTCACCGACGTGCGCAAGGAGGAGATGGAGGCACGGCTCGGCTCGCAGGACATCCCTTTGGTGCTGAACACCACCCCGAGTGTGTACGCCACCATGCAGGGCGGCGGCGCCGGTGATGCGCGGGTCAACGTGCGCGGCTTTAACCAGCGTAACATCGCCATCATGATCAACGGCGTGCCGGTCAACGACATGGAGAACGCCTGGCTGTACTGGTCCAACTGGGATGGCGTCGCAGATGCGACCTCCTCCATCCAGATACAGCGCGGCTTGAGCGCCGTCAACCTCGCCACGCCGTCCATCGGCGGCACCATGAACATCATCACCGATCCAACGGCCACCGAGCTCGGTGTCAGGTTCAAACAGGAAGTCGGCAATGATGGCTTCCTGAAGTCGACCCTCATCGCCAACAGCGGCCTGATTGCGGGTAAGTACGCCTTCAGCGCCGGCGCGGTGCGTAAGATCGGTGATGGGGTCATCGACAAGACCTGGACCGATGCTTGGGCCTACTACTTCGGTGCCAGCTGGCAGGTCAACCCCAACAACAGGTTGGAGCTCTACGAGCTGGGCGCCCCCCAGAGGCACGGCCAGAACAGTTTTCGCCAGAACATCGGCGTCTACAGCGCCGAATTTGCCAAGAAGCTGAGTGACTACGACCAAGCGGCGCTCAGCAAGTACTTCCAGGCGGCCCAGGGGCGCAAGTACAACCAGAACTGGGGTCCGGTAAGTCCGTCCTACACCGGCTTGCAGTACTGGGACGGCAAGACGCACGAGCGCTACAACCCCAATTTCATCAACGAGCGCGAGAACTATTACCACAAGCCGCTGGTCAACCTGAACTGGTACTCACAGCTCACGGAGAAGTTGGGGCTGCTGAGCACCGTGTACTACTCGGGCGGCAAGGGCGGGGGCACGGGCACGTTTGGTTCCATCAAATGGAATACAACGACGCCGACGCGCACACCTGACTGGAATGCCACCATCGCTAACAACAAAGCGAGCACCGCAGGCTCGAAGGGGATTCTCCGCAACAGTGTCAATACACAGTGGACGATCGGGGCGATCTCCAAGGTGACCTATCAGCTCAGTGCCCCGGTGAAGTTGACCGCCGGCGTTGATTGGCGCACCGCCGAGATCAAGCACTATCGCGAGGTGCGCGACTTGCTGGGCGGCGAGTACTTCTACGCGAGCCACTCCGACTTTTGGACCGACGCCGAAAAGCAGCGCAAGCTCGGCGACAAGATCGACTATGACTTTACCAACACGGTGGACTGGGCAGGTGTGTTCGGCCAAGCGGAATACGCGCGAGGGGCGGTGACCGCCTACGGCATGGGCGGCTACTCCACGATCAAGTACACCTACACCAACCACTTCCGCAAGGACCCGGCCACGGGCGGCGAGTTGAAGGCCAATACCGACTGGATCTCCGGGTACCAAGTGAAGGGCGGCGCCAGCTACCGTCTGACCAGAGAGTTGGACGCCTTCGCTAACGCCGGCTATGTGGAGAAGGTGCCGATCTTCGACAACGTGATCAACGACCGCACGGGCACCAAGGCCACGGATCCGAAGAACGAAAAGTTCGCCTCGGTGGAGGCTGGCGTTAACTACGTGGGCATGGACGGCAGGTTGGTGGTGCGCGGCAACCTCTACCACACCACCTGGATGGACCGCTCGGTGCCGCGCGAAGTGACCAACCCGGATGGCACCGAGGGCATTATCTTCATCCAGGGCATTGACCTGCGCCACCAGGGTGTGGAGCTGGAGACCTCATTCCAGCCGATGCACCTGTTCCGCATCGAAGGCTCCGCTTCCATCGGCGACTGGAAGTACCTGAAGGACGTCTCCGGTGTCTACAAGGACTACACCACCGGCGGTGCCCAGGACGTCGCCTACAACTTCTACGTCAAGGACCTGAAGGTGGGCGACGCGCCGCAGACGCAGTTTGCCCTCGTGGGCTCGCTTTTCCCGCTGCGTGGGCTAAAGGCGCAGGCGGTCTATCGCTACTACATGCGCCACTATGCCGATTGGGACCCGCTGGGCAGAACCAACCCCGCCGACCGCAAGCAGAGCTGGCGCGCACCCGACTACGGCGTGCTTGACTTCCACCTCACCTACGATCTGCCTTTCCGCTTTGGTGGCGTGGGACTGCAGCTTTTTGCCCATCTGTTCAACGCGCTGGATACCGAGTACATTCAGGATGCCACCGACAACAGCGCGTACAACGCCTGGGACAAGGACCACGATGCGGATGATGCCGAGGTGTTCCTTGGGCTACCGCGCACCTTCAATGCCGGCTTGACGATCACTTACAGGTAGTCCTTTCGCGGCTGCAAGAACCAGGGGCTGGTCGGGTGGCGACCAGCCCCGTTGTGTTTTGCACGGTCACCGCAGTTGGACACTCATTTTTGACCCGGGCTGGGCAAGGACGTTGTGGAGCGACCCATCTCGCGCCGTGGCTAGGGGGTTCTGGCTGCTCCGGAGGGTGAAGGTTGGGGCTCAGTAGCCCAACTCCTGATTGCGCTCGCCCCTGATGGCGAGCACTTGACACAGCCAGGGAGGACACTTCTTGTGCTGTTGCGGAGAAGGCGGTGGGGAGTTGAGGGGGAGAGTCTTTCCTGGACCTGGTAAAACAGAAGATTACTGGCGGTCTTGTCCACCAGCTCGCGCTCGCAGGTGATGGGCTCGGTCTTGTAGA
>JANLFK010000016.1 GCA_024655945.1 candidate division KSB1 bacterium | reverse complement strand
GACTGAACCGCTGCCTCGCTGCAATCGTCGCCACAGGCTCTGCAACACCCCCCGGGCTGGCGCTCCAAGCTGTCGCGAGGTGCCAACAGAGCAGGTCCGCGCAGCGAACGCAAGGACGGGCCAGGAGCGCACAGCGACCCCCCTCCATGCTTACCCCTCGGCGCCCCTCCGGGAGTGCATGCCACAAGCGCCAGCCGCAGGCTTTCCCTGCCAATCCTCGAGCGGTCACCTCGAGCACCGGCTGACCTTGGGCACATCCCGCGAAGGCTGGCCCGGATCAATCGGCCAAAGCAGCTTCTGCCACTTGAGGAGGCCTCACGAACTGCAGCTCGCACAGCCGCCGATACAGCGGGCAGGAGCGGTAGAGGTGGGCGTGGGTCCCCTGCGCGACGACCCTGCCCGCATCCAACACCACGATGTCGTCTGCCTCCATTACCGTCGACAGCCGATGAGCAATGACCAGCACCGTTCTGCCCGCAAACAGGGTGTGGAGGGTCTGCCGCAGCCTCGCCTCGTTCTCCGCGTCCAGCTGGCTGGTAGCTTCCGCCCTGAGGTTCTCGCGCCTCTTCCCACACTGGACCTGGCGCGACGTTGTAGGCGAAAGCGATTAGCAGGCGGGTCGTGTCCTGCCGCCTCCCTACTGCTGCAAGCAGTCCGGGCACCACCCCGGGTGGTACGAGCACTCATTTCCCCGAACGACGCAGCGGAACCCAATCTCTGGGCAGCCGTTGATCGGGATGCAGTTAATAAGGCCGAATTTGTAGCATAGATCGTAGCGGAAGCAATTGTCGTCTGCAGCCTGCAGTGATTCTCCAGGCCCGAAGCGCAACAGAGTGACCACGCAGAAAGCGCTCAATGCCAGAAGCCACAACTGCCATAGTTTTGCACAAAGGTTCATTTGGTCCCTCCTTCCACGGGTGCCGTGGGTCGCCTGACGGTTCCGCGAGCCGAACAAAGTTCCCGAGATTGCTCGTGGAAAAGTCTGCGTGGCCCTGCAACGCGCAGTAAGCGCCAACTATCTTGTTCAGAGAATCAACGAGCAAAACGCAGGGAGAGCACCCGTTGCCCAGCCAGGCGCACAACTTGCCATCTTGCTCCACCGTCATCGGGAATGAGGCGCCAGTTACCTTGCGGAGTCGCAACAACTCAGCTCGGTCCACTCCCATGGCCACAACCAGCACGGCGAAGGGCCAGTTCTTTGCCCCGGTCTGAGTCAGCTCCTGAAGTCGTCCGAGCTCACTCTTCGTGCATGGGTTGCATCCGAGACGGGACAGGAGCACGACAACAGTCGGCCTGGAGAAGCGGGTTTCATAGCAAGCACCACTAGCCGCGTCTACGACTTCCACAACGGGAAGGCGCCTCCCGAGCAGCCTCAAAGAGTAGTGCAGTGGTTCCAGCTCCTGGACGCTCTCTCTCCGGGGCGGCCCGTACCGACCGCCGTGACCCACCTGGCGATGTCGTCGACCGGAAAATAGCACCGTGATCATGGTCACCGAGAGCAGAAGGATCACGGCCCTTTCGAGAAGACGGCACCTCCTCCTGTCGGAAGCAAAGGCGGTACTGGATTATGCAAGGATTGGGGAGGTTTCCCGAGGCCTCAGGCAGAGGCTGAACAACCGTGTAGACGTGATTGTCGCGCGCCGCAAGGATCGGCCTATCGTATCGGAGCCGCTCACTTGGGTAGTACCGTCCACGGTTGGACCATATATCCAGGGCGAACTTGCCTTCACGCATCACCAGGTACTGCGAAAGGAACAGCGTATCATTGAGAGCGAAGAGGTGGATGTTCTGTGTTACGCTTCGCATTGCTCTCTGCATGTCGAAGAACTTCCCGGGATCAGCGAACAGCTCGTCAGCCTCCGGCGCCAGCCCTTCGAAGAAGGCGGGCCGCCTGCGGAAGACCTCTACCACCCGGAGCTCTTTGGAATGCTTGTAGACTTGCGGCCCGCAAACGTTGGTCTGGTATACGTAGCCATCCCTGTCCAAGGCAAGGCAGCCCCCTTCCTCTAAGCGCAGCAAGTAGTTACCGAACTCCTTTGGGAAGGTGCCGCCCGTAGCCCACACTTTGCCCTGGTGGTCGATCTTCACCACTGCAAAGCGGCCGGGGAACAAAGAGTATGCGACAATCCTCCCGTCTTCGTCCACGACGAGGTCACGAACCTCGCCGAGCTGCTTCGCGTCGAGGGTAGTCTTGGGATTGCCAAGGGAGTCGAAAAGTACTATGTGTCTTGACGCAGACCATACCACCACGCTGCCGTCGGGCGCAAAGGTTGCCGCGAGGGGACACCACTCCACACCGGGCACGAGGGCCTCCACGGTGAGCCGCGTCATGATCTGACCATCCGCCCTGGCAAGAAAAGCCTCTCGCAGGCGGGTGTCCAACAGCAAAAGCTGACCCCGAGGTCCGACCCTCAATTTGTCAATTCCCCCGACGGCCACCGTATCGCGCCTAACTTGGACCTCTTTGACCAGTGTAAACAAAGAACCGAATGACCGTGCTCCAACCACAGGGCCAGCCTCCTTGCTCCGGCCAAACGCCCTCTGAGCTGAGGCCGATGGTATGGCGACCGCCACCAACGACAGCAAAACCACCATCCCGCTGCCGATGACCTTCTGCGGCTTGCGCATCGAGGACCTCCAACTTCCTCGCAATGCGTGCGACCCTTGACAAGTTCCCGGACTGCCCCGGAGCTTTCTGCGACCCAGGGCCACCTCGTCTGGGCCGTAAGGCAAAGAAGAAACCGATTTCTGTCAAGTGTTTTTTGGGAAAATTGCACGCCAAGGCGAAAGGGTTGTCCCCGGAGGACTCATCGCCCTTCCTCTCTGCTGCGCACGCCTGCGGGCCGGCCCGCGAACAACCTGAGACGGTGCGCCAGACACAAGGAACACAGCCGACCTCTCTGGGCCTGGCTCGCCCACTTTTTCTCTTTGCTTTTTGACCAGCTCGTTATATATTTGGAACGGATTGAACGCGGCTGCCTGCGCGCCGCAACGGCCATCTGGCCAACATGGCTTGTACTTTCACCGTCCGGACAATCCGCTCCTGGACGGTCCGAGTACCGCAGTAGAAGCCGTTGGTCGTGGGCGCAAGAGGCGGCGGGCGGACATCGCCGGTGGGCGCCGAAAACAGGGGCCACGGACATGAGGAAGCTATTCTCTCCCTTGCTCATCGTTACCGCTTTAGGGGCACTTGGCCTGGCGGCCTTCTCCCTAAAGGAACGGCTGGCCCGCTCCACTTCCCAGCAGGCCGTCAAGAGCGAAACTCCCACAGCTGAACCCCCCGCAACCGAGGCTCCTTTGCCGGTGGCCGCTGCCCCTGCGCGGCGTGCAGAGATTGTGTTGCGCATCACTGCCACAGGCCTCACTCGGGCCCGTCGCGAGGTGGTGAGCACCCCGCAAGTCGGCGGGGAAATTACCGAGCTTCCCATTCGCGAAGGGCAGATGGTCGGTCAGGGTGAGCTGCTGCTAAAGATCGACGATCGCGAATACCAACTGGCCGTTGCCGAGGCTCGCGCCGCCCTCCTCGATGCCCAGGTTGAACATGCCCTCATGAAGGGCACGGATACCACCAGCGCCCCATCTCCCCGGGTGCACAATCCGGTGCAGACAGTGGATGTGGAGGAGGCGGCGCGTCGCTGGGAGGAGGCACAGCGCAAGGCGCGCGCCGGGCAACTGAGCACCCAGGACTATGACAAGGCGCGCCTGGAGTACGAGACGGCGCTGGTCCTCTCCGGCCAAAAGAGAGAAGAGCTCATCGCCAGCAAGAGCGGGCTCACCAGAGCATGGAACGCCCTCAAGCGCGCCGAGCTCAATTTGGCGCACACTGAGATTCGCGCCCCTTTCTCAGGACTGGTGGCCGATGTCAAGGTGGAAAAGGGCCAGCAGGTCTCCCCGGGACAGGAATGCATGCGCCTTGTGGACCTTTCGCAGTTGGAGGTGGACCTGGCGGTCTTGGAAAGCGAGGTAGGGTTGGTGCGGGAAGGGCGCAAGGCAGAAGTGAGCTTTGTCGCCTTCCCTGGGGAGACCTTCTCAGGCGAGGTGGTGAGCATCAACCCACGGGTCGATCCGGAGACCAAGACTTGTCGCGTGCGCGTGCGCCTGGCCAATCCGCAGAGGAAACTCAAGGCAGGGATGTACGCCTTCGCCAAGATTGAGGCACAGAGCTTCCCGGACCGCTTCGTAGTGCCCAAGGCGGCAGTGTTGGTACGCGACAATCGTAAGCTGGTGTTCATTGTGCGCGACGGGTTGGCCAAATGGTGCTACGTGGACACCGGCTTGGAGGACGAGCAGTGGGTGGAAATCCTCGGCTCGGCCTTTGACTTGAAGGAGGGGGAGCTGGTCATCACCTCGGGTCACTACACCTTGGCGCACGATACCCCAGTCCAGGTCACCCAATAGCGCTTACGCTGCATGAGGCGCGAACAACGTGGGTGCGGCAGCGCGCCACCAGCCTCAGGGCAGCGCAGATGAGTGGTAGACGATGCACCTATCTGAATTGGCAGTGCGGCGTCCGGTGGCCACGGCCATGTTCTTCCTGGCGGTGGTGCTGCTCGGCGTGGTATCCCTGAGCAGGTTGAGTGTTGACCTCTTGCCGGATCTTGCGTATCCCAAGCTGACCGTCTGGACCACCTATGCAGAGGCTGGGCCCATCGAGATCGAGGAGTTTGTGACGCGGCCCATCGAGGAGGCGGCCAGCACGGTTGCTGGTCTGCGGCACGTGCGTTCGGTGTCCCGGGAAGGGCTGTCGCTGGTGACGCTGGAGTTCCACTGGGGGGTGGACATGGACTTTGCCAGCTTGGCCGTGCGCGAGAAGCTGGACCAGCTGCGGTGGGTGTTGCCCCGCGAAGCCGGCCGCCCCTCCATCCTGCGTCTGGACCCACGCAGCCAGCCGATCATGGCCATCTCCTTAGCGGGTGGCGATCTGATTCGTCTGCGCGACCTGGCCAGGGAGGTATTCAGGCGGCGGCTGGAGCAACTCAAAGGGGTGGCCATGGCCGCGGTCACCGGCGGCCTGGAGCGCGAGATCCATGTGGACGTGGACACGCGGCGACTGGCCACCTTCGGCCTGACGCTGGACCAGCTCTCTGCGGCCCTGGCAGCCGCCAACTACAGCCTCCCTGGTGGCAGCATTCGAAGGGGGCTCTACCGCTACTCGCTGCGCGCCTTGGGCGAGTTCCAGTCGCCCGAGGAAATTGCTACCGTGGTGGTCGGACGTGCTCCTGACGGCGCCTTAGTGCGCGTGGCAGACATTGCCCGGGTGGAGGACAGCTTTCGCGAGCGGGAAAGCATCACCCGCTTCAACGGCAGCGAGAGCATCGGCCTGCTGGTCAAAAAAGAAGCAGGGGCAAATACCGTCGAGGTTTCGCGCCGCGTGCGCCAGGTCCTTGCCCAGCTCCACCAGGAATACCCTGCCCTGCAGGTTGCCGTTGCCTATGACCAGGCCGAGTTCATCAGCGGCGCCATTGCCAACGTCAAGCAGGCGATCCTGGCAGGCGGGCTGCTGGCCTTTCTGGTACTCTTCTTCTTCCTCCACGACCTGCGCCAGCCCATCAACATCGGACTCTCCATGCCCCTCTCTTTGCTTTTTGCCCTCACGCTCTTCTATTTTGCCGGGGTGAACTTGAATCTGATGAGCCTGGGGGGCCTGGCCTTAGGCATCGGCATGTTGGTGGACAACTCCATCGTGATCTTGGAAAACATCTTCCGACACCGGCAGCTGGGCCGTGGCCACATGGAGGCTGCGGTTCTGGGTGCCAGAGAAGTGGCCATGCCTGTGCTGGCCTCGACCTTGACCACGATTGCGGTGTTCTTGCCCATCGTCTACGTGCACGGCGTGGCCGGGCAGCTCTTCCGCGACCAGGCGCTGGCGGTGACGTTCTCCCTCCTGGCCTCTCTGGGAGTGGCGCTGACGTTGCTGCCGATGCGGTTTTCTCGATTTGCTGCGCGGGGGCGTGACAAGGGCGCGCCCGCCGCTGGAGGGCGGCAGCGCAAAGGGGGGCTATGGATGGCGATGGGGCTTTTGCGCAAGGGGGCAATGCGGCTGTGGCAGGCCTTGGCCAGCCCTCTCCGTGCAGCAGGCGCGAGGCTTTTCACCCCTACTCGGCAGGCCCTGCGCCGCGTCTTTGCCTTTTCCGACCACATTTTGGCGGCGTTCACCGCGTGGTACGAGAGGGCAGAGGCCCGGGTGCTCGACCATCGCCGCCTGGCCCTCACAGCGGTATTGGGGGTGCTGGCTTTGGGGTCGGGGGTGGCGTTCTTGCTGCCCCGTGAGTTCATGCCCAGAGTTGACCAAGGGGAGTTTGTGGTAGAGGTGGAGGCCCCAGTGGGCGCAACCTTAGAGGCGACTGCCGCGCGCGTTGCCCGCGTGGAGCAGTGGTTGCTGGCGCAGCCTGAGGTGGAGGCGGTCTTTTCCACCATTGGCCTCATCGAGGACCCCCTGGCCATCTTCACCGAAGAGGCGGCGCTCCATCGCGGCAAGGTGCACGTGCGCCTGAAAGGGCGAGGTGAGCGCAGCAGTTGGCAGCTGATGGCGGCGCTGCGCGAACAGGCCGCGCATCTTACCGATGCGCACGTGCGCGTGAACGAGGCCGCCAACGTCCTCCAGCAGGTGCTGGGCACGACCGAACCACCGGTGGCGGTAAAGGTGCAAGGGGAGGACTTTGCCGTGGCCAAGGAAATTGCCCGTGAGGTGGAACGTCGCCTGGCTGGGGTCCCTGGTTTGACTGCCTTACAGCAGCAGGGGGAAGAGGGGCGGCCCGAGGTGCGCATTCAGATCGACCGCGAGCGCGCCGCCATGTTCGGCTTCTCGGCCGCACAAGTGGCACGTTTCATTCAGCATTCGGTGAAGGGGCATGTGGCCACGCAGTTCAAAGACTTTGACCAGAAAATTGACGTGCTGGTGCGGCCACGTGCCGAGGACCGCGACGACATGGAAGACCTGTTGACCGCACGCCTGCACGCCAGTCCAGGCGGCGTTCCTCTGCGCGAGTTGATTCGTTACCAATATGTGCAAGGGCCGACCGAAATCCGCCGCGAGGACCAGGTCCGGGAACTTATGCTGATCGGGGCAGTGGAGGGACGGGCCGCCGGGGACGTGCTGCGCGACATCGGCCGGCGGCTGGAAGGGCTGGCCACACCTCCGGACTACCGCGTGCTGCTTGGGGGCGAACGCGAAGAACTCAGCCAGTCCTTCCGCAGCCTCGCCTACGCGCTGCTGCTGTCGGTGGCCCTGATCTACATGATCCTGGCCGCCCAGTTCGAGTCGCTACGCCAGCCCTTCATCATCATGCTGGACGTCCCGCTGACGGTGGCAGGTACGGCGCTGCTCTTCCTGCTTGCCCGCCTGAGCCTGAACGCCATCACCCTGATCGGCGTCATTGTGCTGGCAGGAATCGCCGTCAACGATTCCATTGTCAAGGTGGACTTTACCAATCAGCTGCTCAGGCAAGGATTGCCCATGCGACAGGCCATCTTGCAGGCCGGCCGCATACGCCTCCGTCCCATCGTCATGACCTCGGTGACGACCATCTTGGGTCTGCTGCCCATGGCCGTTGGCTGGGGACAAGGCGCTGAGCTGCAGAGACCGCTGGCAATTGTCCTGATCGGTGGCCTGTTCATTTCCACGGCTGTCACCCTGCTGGTGGTGCCCCTGCTGTACTCGCTCCTTGCCCGCGGGGACAAGGGATGAACGCAGAATTGGACAGCGCCCCTGCAAGGGAGTTGGGGCAACCCCAGCCACTGACGTGGTAGGCAAGGAGTGCACCGTGATGAGCTGAGGGGCGACGGTGAATCTGGTCAAGACCTCGTTACAGCGGCCGGTGGCTACAGCCATGGTCTATCTGATCATCCTGGCCACCGGGCTCTTTTCGCTGAGTCACCTCCCACTGGAACTCACCCCCGAGGTGGACTTTCCTCGCCTCTCGGTACTGACGCAGTGGCCAAATAGCTCCCCGGAGATGGTGGAACTCTTTGTGACCTCCCCAATCGAGGCGGTGGCAGCCACGGTCACTGGCGTGCGCAAAGTGCGCTCCACCTCGGAAGAGGGGCTCTCCACCGTCGAGGTCGAGTTCGAGCGCGGCACCAACATGGACTTTGCCACCTTCGAGCTCAACGAGAAACTGGCCGTCGCGCGCGAGGAGCTGCCCTACGGGGCCTTTCCGCCGCAAATCCAGAAATACGTGCCCAAGGAGTTTCAGACCGACGTCTTGCTCTCCTACCGCCTGCTCGGCCCCTTTGACTTGCAAACCCTGCGACGCATGGCCAAGGAGAAGGTACGTCCGCCTCTGCTGGGCCTGGAGGGCGTGGCGGACATCCGCATCTTGGGTGGGGTTGACCGCGAGGTACGCATCGAGATGGACCCGCGCCGGATGGAAGCCTTAGGAGTGAGCATAGAGGCCGTGCAGCGCACGCTGCAGGACCTTGGGCTGCGCCAGGCCGCCGGTCACCTGGTGCGTGGGGGGACGCGGTGGGAGCTCCTCATCGACGACCCCATTCAGGAGGTGGCCAGCATCGGCAAAGCAGTCATCCCGGCCAGCTTCCTTGGCGCGTCCAGGAGGAGCACTCCCGGGCCAGTGCGGTTGGAAGATGTGGCTCAGGTCAGCGATGCATCCAGTGAACCGGTGGGTTTATCCCGCATCAACGGGCAGCCGGCGGTGACCATCAATATCGAAAAGGAGCCGGGCACCAGCACCATCGCCGTGGCGCAGGCGGTGGAGAAGAAGCTCACCACCATCGCGAAGAGCTTTCCACCCGGGCTACGGCTCCTCAAGGAGCGGGACCAAAGCCTGCGCATGCGGAAGGAACTTCGGGATTTTACCTCGCGTGCCGGCTTCTGCCTGCTGGCCATCTTTGCCGTGTTGCTGCTGTTCCTGCGCCGGCTGCGCGCTCCCCTTGTCATCCTCGCCACCATCCTGTTTTCCGTCTTGCTGACGGTGGACTTTTTCTACTTTGCCCACCTGACTCTCAACCTCCTGACGATGGCGGGGTTGGCCCTTGGTTTCGGCATGTTGGTGGACAACTCCATCGTCGTGCTGGATAGCGTCGAGCGCCAGTGGCGGAGAGGTCAGCCCGTCGCACGGGCGGCCGAACGGGGAGCCTCGGAGGTGGCCTTGGCCGTGGTCGCCTCTACCTTGACCACCGTCGTCGTTTTCTTGCCCTTTCTGTACATGACCGGCGAGCTGCGCATCTACTACCTGCCGTTTGCCCTTGCCGTAGGGCTGGCGCTCGTGTCGTCACTGGTGGTCGCCTTCACCTTGACCCCTATGTTGGCGGCAAAGGTGCTTTTCCGCGGCAGCGTTGGCAAGGGCAGTCCACCGCGCGGCGGAGAGCAGGCCAATGAGGCAGAAGCCGGCCGTGCCAAAGCGCCCACAGCGGTGCAGCGCCTGTACGCACGCTATCTGCGGCTGTCGCTCCGCCACAAATGGTTTGTTGCCGCCGCTGCACTGGCTCTGTTCGTGGGAAGCTTCTACATTTTTGACAAGAAGGTGCCCCGCGGCCAGCCCTTCTCCTGGGGGCGGGATACCTACCTGGTAGTCTACGTGCAAATGCCCAGCGGCTCAGAGTTGGAGGCCACCGACGCCGTGGTGCGCTCGTTTGAGGAGAAGTTGGTAGGGCGCCCCCACCTTGACAAGGTCACGGCAGAAGTCTATCCCGAGTGGGCCAGGCTGCGCATCACCTTCCCTCCCGAGATAGAGCTGACTCCGGAGCCTCTCATCCTCAAGGAAAAGTTGAGCGCCATGGCCACGCGCTTTGCCGGCGCCAACGTCAACGTGTACGGCTTTGGCCCCGGCTTCTTCAGGGGGGGCGGCGCAGCCCCAAGGTTCTACCTGCAAGTGCTCGGCTACAACTACAACGAGGTCAAACGCACCGCCGACGAGGTGGGGCGCACCTTGCGACGCAACGTGCGCGTGCGCGACTTGGAGACCAGCTCCACCCTCTGGTACGGCAGAGGAGACCTATTCGAAGTCATCGTGCGCCTCGACCGCCGCCAACTCAGCCGCTTCGGGCTCACCGTAGGCGAGGTGCTTCAAAAGGTGGAGCCGCATATCCGGGGCGCCCGGCGCTATCAGCGCCTCAAAATCAAGGGCGAGGACGTTGACCACAGCATCAAAATGCACGGCTACCGTCGCTTTGCCCTCGACGACCTCCGCCAGTTGGTGCTGCGTTCGGACGGCCAGGAAGTTGTGCGCCTCGGCGATGTGGCGAGCATCTCGGAGCAAAAGGCCTTGGCGCGCATTGTGCGCGAAGACCAGCAGTACCAGCGTTGGATTAGCTTCGAATTCCGTGGCCCGTGGCGCATGGGGGATCGGCTCGTCGAGAGTGTGATCCGCAATACTCACCTTCCCCCGGGCTACTCCCTCCAACGTCCCTCCTTCACCTTAATGCAAAAGGAAGAGGAGCAGCAGGTACTGGGGGTCTTGGCCCTGGCCATTCTGTTGGTGTTCATGGTCACCGCCGCCCTCTACGAGTCGCTGCGGCACCCTTTTGTGGTGTTGCTAACGGTTCCTTTGGCGCTGATCGGCGTCTTCTGGATCTTCTACCTCACCAAGACCCCCTTCGACCGCTCCGCCTACATTGGGGTTATTTTGCTGGGCGGCATCGTGGTGAACAATGCCATCGTGCTGGTGGACCACATAAACCGGCTGCGCACCTCCGGCCGCAATTGGTTAGAGGCGGTGAGTGCGGGGTGCATGGAACGCGCGCGCCCCATCATGATGACCACCGCCACCACCGTATTTGGCATGCTGCCCCTGGTGCTCTTTGTGGAGAGCAAGCAAGGCCTGTGGTATTCTTTGGCCTTAGCCACTATCGGCGGGCTGACGGTGTCAAGCGCCCTGGTGCTCACGGTGACCCCGGCCCTGTACGCCATTTTCAGAGGGAGCCGACACACCCCGGCTGCGGCAAGTTAGAGGCGGGTGGAGCTGCGTTCGCGCCGAATTTTCCGGCTATTCCCGGCCTCGATGGTCGACCGGCTTGGTGAACAAAGAGGCAAGCACGGTGCCGCGCGCAGGCCAAGGGACAGGCCGGCAGGCGCGGCAGGCTCCCCGCGGAAGAGGGATGCCCCCAAGTTCACCTCTGCTGCAGCAAGGTCAGGTGCACCGGGACCGGACACGGCGGAGAGGGCTTCTTGCCTTCCTGGACCCCCTCACAATGCCCCTGCGGGCGTCGGCGCGAGGAGGGCACGTTCCAACCTGGCGAGGACTTTGCGCGTCTTTTCCGCGCAGCGGCGAAAAGCCACCAGCAGCCGCTCGGCCGCCTCCGCCTCGTTTTCGCCGAAACCCATGATGACCGCTGTTCTCCCCAGGAAGCGGGGATCGATCTCCTCCCCGGTCGAGGCGGTGAGGCGATACAGGCTCCTGAGCTGCTCATAGAATTCGAGCGCCGCAGCCAGCGCCCGGAACTCCCTGCTGTGGCGCGGATCCACTCGTGGGAGAGCCTCCAGCAGCTCGCCCGTGACCGGCTGGTCGACGCGGAATTTCGCCTTGAGCATGAGCAGGGTCATCTCGATGTCGCGCATGCAGCCGATGCCTTCCTTGATGTTGCGCGCTGCCCCAGGGAGCTTGCGCACCTCGCGGTGGCGGGCGTGCACTTCGGCGCGCATCTGCGCAAGATAGCGGTCCACATCTGCATACACATGCGGCTCGATAATGCGGCGGAGAAACGTCTGCTGGAGCTTGTGGCTCCCCACCACCATGCGTGAGCCCAGGACCTGCGACTTGTCCACCACCACCGAATCGCCATTCTGGCTGAGGTAGTCCTCCAGCTCGCGCATGGTCGTCACATAGTGGCCGAAGAGAGCGGCAAACCGGTAGTGGGGCAGGATCCCCCGCCGAATGAGTTGTTGATTCATGCGACTGGCGATCTTGTCCCCGTAGGCGCGCAGTCGTGGTTCGTCGGAGCCCAAGAGGAAGAACAGGTCATAATCGTCCACAAAAGCCTGTTCACGCGAGTGTCCGCCCGACACGAACAATCCCAACAGATCCCTTGTTGCAATCGAGGTTCCCGTCTGTTCATCCAGCTCTGCCTTGCAGAGGTCGTACAGCGTGCGCAGGTAGCGGTGCGAGGATTCGGTGAACTGAGCACCCACCGCGGCAATGGGCGCGCCGGCCAAACACAGCAGGCCAATGCGGAAGAATTCCAAGTCGAAAAAGTCGCCGAGCCGCTCCTTCTTTGCCACAAAGGAACCATAACGATCCACGTCACCGTAGAGCCCCTCGGCCAACTGCTGCAGGCGCGCGGGTTTGTCCAGCAAATGGATGGCGCTTGGATGGCGCTCCAAAACGCGCAGGAAGAACCGCTTGAAGTATTCGCTGCTGTGGATGTGGAGCTGGCAGAGCTGCAGCAGCCGTGCGCGTACCTGCGCCACGTCGGGATCCCAGGTCTCGCCGCGCAGCATGCAGGCAAAGATCCGCCTTTCCTCCTCGGTGATGCAGGCCAAGTAGCGATTCATGAGCTGCGGGTAGTGGTCAAACACCCGCACCATGCGTCTGATCTCTTCTGGCGTGCCCGCAAAGGCCTGCAAGAAGGCGCGGCTAAAGTCGGCAAAGACACATCCCTTGGGGAACTTGTCCTGGTGACGGGCGAGCATGACCAGAAACGACAGCTCGGCGATGAAGGCATTAGTGCCCCAGGCGGAAAAGCGACCGATCAGCTCGCGCGCCTTTGCCTCATCCAAGGCGCACAGGTCTGTGACCAGTGCCACCAACAGCGCTGCCTGGTTCTCTTCCAAGGCCTCCAGCACATCGTCCCAGAACTTTGTGCCATTGAAAAACTCCAGGTGCTGGACGAAGCGCACAGCCAGATTCTCGGAGGCCTGCGCGTGAGGAACGCCCGCGGCGACCTGTCGCAAAGGGCCAAACAAACTCACGCTGCGGAGGTGCTGCGTGACGTGCGGCAGCAGTTCGTCGAGGGCCCGCTTGGCCTGCGCCACGTAGCGGTAGTAGTCGACCAAGAGGTGCTGCTCGGCCGAAACCACGCCGGTATCCGCGTAGCCCATGGCCCTGGCCACCGGCCCAAGGTTCGACTTGGCCTGCTCGCTCTCCAAATAGATTTCTTCCTCCTGCACCACGAAGAGCTGGTAAAGATAGCGGAAGGTCTCCAAGAAGGTGAGCGCCTCTTCCAGCGCCATGTACATGGAGGCTCGGGCGGCATCACGCTTCCAGAGCTCGTAGAGGATGCCCCAGCAGTTGACTTTCTCAATGCGGAAGATGGTCTTGCCGGCGAAGAGGGCGCCCTTGATCATGCGCAGGGCGTCGTTCTTCAGGTTGATGCGGTTGGGTTTAGCCTGGCGAATCTGAAGCGAGCGCACCTCGCCCAAGATGCCGCGCAGATAGCCTTCGTGGTAGCGGTTGTCGCCGCGGCGATGGTAGTAGTAACGAGCGGTCACCTTGCGCTGAAACTCTCGGAAAAGGCGACGGCTGCCGACGATGGGCGCGGCATTGAGCATCTCGCTAATGATGACAAAATCGCGAATCTCGGTGTCCAAGAGGGCGCAGTATTCGGGGATGGAGGCAGAAAAGCCGCTTTGTCCAACGTGTTCAGAGATGTGCATGTGCAGGCAGACGGCCCTCTTGAACATCTCCCTGCTGAGCTTGCTCAGGGCGCGGTTGAGGTGCTCGCGATTGGGGGAACCATCGTCGATGACGCCGATGTCCAGGTCGTCCTGGTCGGTGCGCGTGCCTACGCCGCAGATGACGAACTCTGGACGCCGCTCGGCGGGGAGGAAGAGCTCCAGCAACTCCTCCATGTAGGTGGCGATGAGGGCGCGCAGTTTGGCGCCCACGTCGAGCATGAACTTCTGATAGACTTGCTGGGGATCGCTGCTGGCGGACAGGTCGAGCATGAGCACGTCGAGGGCGCGCAGATTCAGATGCAGGAACTGCAAGGCGAAATAGGTGCCCAGGTACTCCAACTTCTCCTTCTCCGTGGTGCCCTGAGTGCGCACCACCTCCATCTCGGCATGCAGATCGCGCCCTACCGTCCACAGGTGCACCTGGTCAATGGCGCCAGAAGCCTCCAGCCGCTCCACCAACGAATCCAGGTGGAGGTCGATCATGCGGAGGTATTTCTGATTATGGTTGCCGAGATGCGCAACCCTCTCTCTGAGGCGATGGAGAACGGTTTCCATTGGCGTCCTGATTGCAGGTCATTAGACGGCTATCCGGAGAGGGACCCAGGTACTTGCGGCAACGGCCTCGTCGCGCGCCTGAAGCACCCGCACTGCAGGGGGCCCAAAATGCCATTCGGCGCTCCGCTCAGGACAGAGCAGCACGGACTGGGTGGACGCCCTGACGTCGCGGGCTAGCACTTGGTCCCCCAGCAGTGCGGCCCCCCACCAACCTCCGGCAGGCCTACCTTGGGCTTTCCTCCTTGATGCGCCGCACACTGTTGCTGTGGCATTTCGGACAGGCCCGCTCCTCGGTAATTTTCGGGTCATAGTGGGCCATGAATTCGTAGCCGCAGCGCAGGCATTTGAACTTTGCTTCCCCCATAGGCGACGCTCGTTCCCTTTTCCCTACGCCGATGCGGCAGCCGCTGTGCTCTCCTTCTGCAGCGGATCATAGTCCTTGAGGATCTCCATGGTCTGGCGGATCTCCTCTAAGGTCACCTTCTGGCGCATTTCCTCCAATTCTCGCATGACGCGCGCGAACTTTTGCCCCTCGGCGGCGCTGATCCACTCCAACTGCAGCCGCTCCGGGCGGATGCCTTTCTTTTCCAACTTGTCCCAGAGACGCTCCTCCCGGCGCTGCGTCCACTGCACGGCATTGACATAGTGGCAGTCGGCGAAATGACACCCAGACACCAACACGATGGGCGCGCCCAACTTGAAGCCGTACCAGACGAACTTTTCATCCACACGGCCACTGCACATGGTGCGAATCAGCCGGGCGGTCGGTGGGTATTGGAGGCGGGCGGTGCCCGCATTGTCGCCGCCAGCATACCAGCACCAGTTGCAGGCAAAAGCAAGGATCTTCTCCTCAGGCCTTTCTTCCAGCAGGGCCTGGATCTGCGCCAGGATCTGCTCGTCCCGGAAGTGCCGCATGTGGATGGCGTCCGTGGGGCACCCCGCGGCACAGGCACCACACCCCGCACACGCCGCTTCGATGAACACTGGGTACTGATTCTTCTTGCGGTCCGGGGGAATAATCGCATGAAAGGGGCACACCCTACTGCACAGGCCGCAGAACGTGCACCGCGCCGGAGCCAGCATGGAAGTAATCGCCTCGATGGTCACCTGGCCAGCATTGAGCAGGATGCCGGCGCGAGCAGCAGCTGCCCCGGCCTGGGTCACACTGTCCTTAATGTCCTTGGGAGCCTCCCCACACCCGGCGTAGAAGACGCCCTGCGTGGGCGCATCTACCGGCTTCAGCTTAGGGTGGGACTCCAACAGGAAGCCGTCTGCGGTGTTGGACAGCGTAAGCAGCTTCTGCAAGTCCTTCTGCTCTGCCCGCGCCTGCATCCCCACTGCCAAGACCACCATTTCAAGCTCATTTTCTTCGATCTTGCCGGTCATGGTGTTTTCCACCAGGAGCACCAGATTCTTGGTCACCGGGTCTTCGTAGATATCGCCGGGAATGCCGCGGATGTACTGCACCCCCTCCTCTTTGCTCCGCCGGAACATCTCCTCAAAACCTTTGCCGAAGGCGCGCATGTCCAGGTAAAAGACCTTGCATTGCACCTCCGGGTAGTGGTCCTTGAGGAGAAGTGTATCTTTCACCGTGTTCATGCAACAGACGTTGCTACAGTAGCGGTTGCCGCGCTTGGTGGAACGAGAGCCGACGCACTGGATGAAGCCCACGGTCTTGGGCACGCGGCGATCGGTCGGACGGATGAAATGTCCGGCGGTCGGGCCACCGGCACAGATGGGACGCTCGAACTCCATGGTCGTAATGACGTTCTCGAAGCGCGTGTAGCCGAACTCGTCCAAGGGGCGTGGGTCATAGACGTCCAGGCCGGTGGCGACGATGATGGCCCCCACCTCCCGCTCCACAAGTTCGTCCTGCATGTCATAGTCAATGCACTTCTTGGCGCACACCTTCGCGCACTTGCCGCAGGCGATGGGGTTAGTGCCTAAGCAGTGGGCCATGTCCAAGATATAGGCCGACGGCACCGCCTGGGCAAAGGGCAAGTAGATGGCCTTGCGCGAAGAGAAGCCCTGCTGGTACTCGTCCGGGACCACCACCGGGCAGACCTTGGCGCATTCACCGCAGGCGGTGCAATCCTCCACCCGCACATAGCGGGCCTTCCTGCGGATCTTGACCTTGAAGTTGCCGACGAAACCGGTGACTTCGTCTACCTGGCTGTAGGTGAAGAGCTCGATTTTGGGATGTCGACCGACATCCATCATCTTCGGCCCGAGGATTCATATGGCGCAGTCCATGGTCGGGTAGATCTTGTCCAGGGCGGCCATAATGCCGCCGATGGACGGCTCCTTTTCCACCAGGTAGACTTGGTGCCCGGCATCCGCACGGTTCAGCGCAGCCTGGATGCCGGCCACGCCGCCGCCGATGACCAGTGCCGCCTTGGTCACCGGGTAGACAGGCTCCCTCTGGGGCTCCAAGAAGCGTGCACGGTACACGGCGCTGCGCACCAGGTCCTTGGCCTTCTCGGTAGCAGCCGCGCGGTCGTACTGGTGCACCCAACTGCAGTGCTCGCGGATGTTGGCCATCTCGAAGAGGTACTTGTTGAGCCCTGCCTCCTCAACGCATGTGCGGAAGGTCGGCTCGTGGATCTTCGGCGTGCACGAGGCCACCACCACCCGCTCTAACTTATGCTCGACGATGGCCCTTTTGATTTCGTTCTGGCCAGGGTCAGCACAAGTGTAGGTGTTACGGATGACCGCCACCACTCCCGGCAAGGTCTTGGCGTATTCGGCCACCGCTGCGGTGTCCACGGCGCCCGCGATGTTCAGGCCGCAGTCGCAGACAAACACACCGATGCGCGGAAGATTCTCTCCCATCGACTTACTCCCGGCTTTGTGCTTGGGCAGGTCCCTGCCTGCTCCCCATGCCTCAGCGTCTCTTCCCTCCCCCTCCGATCTTCAATCGGAGATAAGGCCCATTGAGAGAGGCATCCGGGCCTCCCGAGATGTCAACCTCGTCAGCCTGCCACCCCCCTGCGAACGGCGTGTACGTATATCCCACCTCGATGCCAAGCACCAGCCCGCCCATTCCTTCCTTGTCCTGCCTCGTCAGCACAAGGCAATCGGCACCCAAGGCAAGGTTCACCAAGAACAACCCGGCGGAGAGGCGAGTGCTGCGATTGGGGTGCGCGAGGATCTGCTCAAAGGAGGGGGGCTGTTTCTCCTCAATGGCCAACTCTAAGCCGCCGCCCCCGATGCCGAGCATAGGGTAGATCTTCAAGTTACCGCGCGGGGTGAGCAGGTAGCCAATGTCAAAGAAGCCTATACCCGCACTCAGACTGGCCTTGTACGGTGTGCCGGCCACGCTGACGTCGGTGCTCTTGCTGATGAGCGCCTGCCCCTGGCCACCAAGCACCAGGCGGTTGAAGAAAGCGTGTCCCCCGCCTCCCATGCTGAAAAGGCGATTGGAGAACTCCGGGTACTGGCTTGTCTTCAGGGTGGCGTTCAGCTTGTCGAGGTCCACCATGCTGCTGCCGATGTAAAAGTAGCCGTGGCCACCTCCTCTCCCTTCCCTCGCCTGTCCCTGCCCCAGAAGGCAAGAAAGCAGCACCAGCAAGGTGACACCCGCCACGATTCCTCTGCTCAGCTTCATGGGATGTTACCTCCAATTCCGATGAGAAGCTACCTAAGCACCATCTCTTGCCCACAACAAAGGAACGAGCATTCCTCCGCCTCTTTGCAGCAGACGCACTCTTCGCCCCCTTCTGTTGCCTCCTCCTCGGACACGCTGAAAATGGCAAATTCCGGGCAGATGGTCTCGCAAAGGTCGCAGTTGACGCACTCTCCTTCCCTCTTCACGTACGGAGGGTGGTATCCTTTGGAGTTGAACTCGTCGTACATCTCCAGCACATCTTTGGGACAGTACTCGACGCAGAAGCCACATCCCTTGCACCGCTCCTTGACGATGTGCACGGTGCCGCGCGGTACCTTCATCCGGTCCGCATCGAGGGGAACCCGCCCGAACTGCATCTTCTCACCTCCGTATTGCCTGTGCTCATTTGCGCAGCACGCGGGCGACCGTTTCGCCAATGGTAGCAGGGCTCTCGCACACGGTGACGCCGGCATCGCGCAGCGCTGCCATCTTCTCGGCAGCCGTGCCCTTGCCCCCGGCGATGATGGCGCCCGCATGTCCCATCCGCCTACCTGGAGGCGCCGTGCGCCCGGCAATGAAGCTCACCACCGGCTTGCTTATGCCGGCCTTCACAAAGGCCGCTGCCTCCTCCTCGGCCGTGCCGCCAATCTCCCCGATGAGCACCACCGCCTCGGTCTCCGGGTCTTCCTCAAACAGGCGTAAGGCGTCCACAAAGGTGGTGCCAATGATGGGATCGCCACCGATGCCGATGCAGGTCGATTGGCCAATACCCAGGGTGGTCAATTGCCATACGGCCTCGTAGGTGAGCGTGCCGCTGCGCGAGACCACACCCGCCCGACCTTCCTTGTGAATAGCCCCGGGCATGATGCCCAACTTGCATTTGCCCGGCGAGATCACGCCCGGACAGTTCGGGCCGACCAGCCGCGTCTTGCGCCCGCGCAAGAATTCGTAGACTTTCAGCATGTCGGCTGTAGGGATGCCTTCGGTAATGCACACGACCAGGCCCATTCCTGCATCGGCCGCTTCCATGATGGCGTCCGCAGAAAAGGCGGCCGGCACAAAGATCACCGAGGCGTTGGCACCCTCTTGCTCCACCGCCTCCTTGACCGTGTTGTATACCGGTACCTTCCCCTCCCAGAGCTGCCCGCCTTTGTCTGGGGTCACTCCCGCCACGATGTTGGTGCCATAGGCCATCATCTGTTGGGCATGAAAGGTGCCCTCCCCGCCGGTGATCCCCTGCACGACCACTCGCGTATTCTTGTCGACCAGGATGCTCAATGCCGTTCCTCCCTGCCTGCACCTGTCCGTACCGCCGTCAACTCAGTTGCGCATCACCTCCACGACCTTCTGGGCTGCCCCCGCAAAGGTGGTGGCCACCGCGAAATTCAGCCCGGAAGTGGCCAACAGCTCTGCCGCCTCTTTGGCATTGGTGCCCTCCAAGCGCACCACCAGGGGCACCTTCAGGTCCACCTTGCGCGCCGCCTCGATGACACCGCGCGCCACGCGATCACAGCGCACGATGCCGCCGAAGATGTTGACCAACACGGCCCTGACATTCTTGTCCGATAGCAGGATGCGAAAGCCGTTTTCCACCGTCTCTGCCGAGGCGCCGCCGCCCACGTCCAAAAAGTTGGCCGGCTCGGCGCCTGCCAGCTTGATGATGTCCATGGTAGCCATGGCCAGCCCGGCCCCGTTGACCATGCATCCCACCGTGCCGTCCAGGCGGATGTAATTGAGGTCGTACTTGGCCGCCTCCGCCTCCAATGGCTCCTCTTCTTCGACGTCGCGGAGAGCAGCCAAATCCGGGTGGCGATAGAGGGCGTTGTCATCGAGATTGATCTTGGCGTCCAGCGCCAAGACGCGCCCGTCTGAGGTAACCACCAGGGGATTGATCTCCGCCAGCGAGCAGTCGTAAGTCAAATACGCCTGCGCCAAGGCTGTGAAAACGCGGACGGCGTTCTTGAGCTGCTCCCCGCGCAGACCGAGCCCGAAGGCTAACTTGCGGGCTTGGAACGGCTGCAGCCCAAGGCCGCGATCGATGTACTCCTTGAGAATTTTCTCTGGACTCTCCGCGGCCACCTCCTCGATCTCCACACCGCCTTCGCTGCTGGCCATAAAGACCAGCGCGCTGCGTGCGCGGTCCAGCACAATGCCCACGTACAACTCGCGCGCGATTTCCAGGGCCTGTTCCACCAGGACTTTCCGCACTAGCTTGCCCTCCGGCCCGGTCTGGTGGGTCACCAAGGTCATGCCGATCATCTCGGCGGCGGTCTTTCCGGCCTGGGCCCTGGGCACCACTCTCACACCACCGCCCTTTCCCCTGCCCCCCGCATGGATCTGCGCCTTGATCACCACTTTCTCGCCGCCGATCTGGTCGGCGATACGCTGCGCCTCCTCCCCAGAGAATGCTACTCCACCTTCGGGCACTGCCACCCCGCCCTTCTTCAGCAGTTCCTTGGCTTGATACTCGTGAATCTTCATCCTTCCTCCGCTTCCAGCTCCAGACCGTCATCCGCAACAAGGCAGCATCCGAAAATAAAAAAGCCAATCAGCGCAAAAAAGTTCCTCTCCTGCCGACTCGCTGATTGGCCTATTCTGACCTGCACATGCTCCTTGGCGCAGCCGTGATAGATGCATGGCTGCCCCGCGGACTTTGAACTGCTGTGCCATTCCGATCCCGACCTGGTTCGCACCGCAGCCCAACGGGCAACACCGACACAACCTCGGACTGGAGATCGACCCCACCGCCCTGGCTCCCTGCATCCCAGCCGGATTGATAAAGCGGCTGATGGATTGGGCAGCACCTACGGAAATCTGGCTCTATTATAGCAATTCATTTCGCAAAAGTCAAGACAAAGATGAAGCAGGTTCAGGCGGAATCACGCTTTGCCCTGGAGCGTGCACCTGGGCACGAGATAGCCACCCCTCACCGGGCACGGCTCTCCAGGCATTTTTCGCTTGAAAATCTGCCACCATTTGCATATAATTGACGTCAAGCAGTGGAAACCGTGTTCCCACCCTGAGGGTGGGCGCTTCGTTGTCAAGACCGTAGTTAGGAGAAATGCAGCTATGGCAAAGACGAGAGGCACTATCGGCATCCTGACAGGAGGAGGAGACGTTCCAGGGTTGAATCCGGCCATCCGTGCGGTGACTTTTCGCGCCTTGCGGGAAGGTTATCGCGTCATCGGCATCCGCCGCGGCTGGGCAGGTCTGGTGGACATGGTGCGCGACAAGGACGCCGACAACGGGCACAGCTACCAGGTGCTGACCGAGGAGATCGTCGACCGGGCCGGACGCACCGGCGGCACCTTCTTGCACACCTCACGCACGCGGCCCAGTCATCTTCCCAAGAGCAATGTGCCGCCGCACCTCCGCGACAAGTACCAGGACGAAATCAACGACGTGACCGAAGAAGTGCTGAAGAACCTGGAGCACCTGGGCATCGACTGCCTGATCCCCATCGGCGGGGACGACACCCTGAGCTACGCGTACCGCCTGCACAAGGAAGGCGTGAAGGTAGTGGCCATCCCCAAGACCATGGACAACGACGTGCCGGGCACTGACTACTGCATCGGCTTCAGCACCTGCGTGACGCGCACCATCGAGCTCACCCACAAGCTGCGCACCACCGCCGGCTCGCATGAGCGCTTTTTGGTCATCGAGGTGTTTGGTCGCTATGCCGGCTTCACGGCGATGCTTCCCACCATGGCGGGAGCTGCTGACCGCTGCGTGATTCCTGAATACCCCTTTGACATCCACCGTTTGACCGAGCTGCTGGTAGAAGACCGCAGACATCACCCCAGCAACTACGCGGTGGTTCTGGTTTCAGAAGGGGCGGTGATGACCGACGACCAGGAGATGTGCTTCGAGAGCGACGAAGCGGACCAATTTGGCCACAAGAAGCTCGGCGGCGTGGGCGACAAGGTGGCGGCGCGGCTCAAGGAGCTCTCGCCCAAGTACAACAATGGGCAGCGCATCAATGTGGTGAACCAGCGACTGGGCTACTTAGTGCGGTGCGGCGACCCCGACGCCATCGACTCCATCGTGCCGATGGCCTTTGGCAACTTGGCGTTGGACCTGGTGCTGCAAAAGTCCTTCGGGCGCCTGATAAGCCTGCGCAACGGCGTGTACGACAATGTGCCCCTGGATGTGGTCTTCACCGGGCGGAAGAAGGTAGTGGACGTCGAAAAGTACTACAACACCGACCGTCTCCGGCCAAAGTATGAGACCTTCATGCGCCAGCCGCTGTTTATCATGACGAGTGACGTGTAGGGTTCGGCGAAAAGACGACGCAAGCGCGAAGCCGCCTCGAAAATGGGGCGGCTTTTTCTTATTGCCTCGGACACCGAACAAGCCAGCAGGAGTACCAAACGCCTTGACTCTTTGCCAGTGGCGGAGCATATTGGCTCGGGTGTCCTGCAAGGAAAAGGCGTGGCGAGGGGTGCACGGCCGCCGGCGCGCCGTGCTTTGCCGGTCAGTCCGGAGAGACACGCGTGGGTGAATGGTTGCCCGCATGTCGAACCAGCGGTTTGGCAGGACCACCCGGCAATGGGCCGAGCTGCCCAGTTTGGTGGGAGAGAGGCGCTGCTACGGGCATGTACTCGAGGGCCAGTGGAACGTTGGAGGGAGCGAATGTAGGCAAAACAGAGGAACCGCGGTGCTGGCTCGCGCGTGCCCCGGGTGCCCACCTGGGACTCCCGGCCTCGGAAAAGGGTCGCTAACGCTTTTTGAAGTGCGCACGGAGACAAGTGGATGGTCAGGCTAACGCCTTCTCCACAAAGAAGGCCACTGTCATGCAGACATGGTGCCAGGTCGGCGGTTAGAGTATTGGAAAGCAGCTCAACCATCATGGGTCTCCCACCGGGCGCCTTTGCCCGTTATTCGGATACAAATCGCTGCAATTTTCTTCCGGCGGCCGGGTCCGAGTCGAGAGATATGGTGCTACAAACTGTCCCTTGCCGGAGGTCTGAAGAAGTTCGGCAAGGGGGGTCCCATCCAGGATGAGCACTTTGCTGATGCGCGCCTTCTGCGAAGGGCGTGGGAGGCCTGCCGCAAAGGTTGCGGCAGACAGGAGGCAGTTCTTTGCCAAGGTCCACGGAGTGCGCCGCTCGGAGAAAGGGGGCACACGGCGTAGGGGCGCACGGCCGTGCGCCCCTACGCCGTGCGCCCCCACACGATGGGCCCCTACGGGGCCGTTTGGGGCGGCCGCCACGTTCCCTGGCGTCGTTTGTGGCCGGTTTCAAATCGGCCACCACGCGGCGGATCAACGCATGGCGCGGCACCCCGGGTACCCGTCTGGCAACGGAACTACTACGAACATGTGATCGGGGATGAAGAGCACCTGGGGCGTATCCGGGCATACATCGCCGAAAACCCGGTACGATGGCATCTGGACAGGGAGAAGCCGGACCGGGAGGGCGAGGATGCTCTGTGGGTCAAGCTGTTCTCCAGAGGAAGGGCGCTGAGGTGGGCTCCGCCACATTCGGAGGAGAACCGTGACCAGTCAAGGGGACACTCATAATGCTTGCACGAGTGGTGCCGTGGCGCCCACGAACTCCCCCGTGGCGCGGTAAGAGGAGGCACGCCGGGGCGAGCGACGCCCGCGCGGGGCGGGCGGCTGCTCCCCCCCACCGGCTCGCACGATGACCAAAACGAGTTATGAGGCACCTCCCGGCTGGCGCCGAGTGAGGTTCAAGCGCGTTTCCGTGCTCCAAAACGGAAGATTTGTCCGCAAGAGGGAACTCGCAGGCAGCGGCCCCGTGCGGGTCCACGGCTCAAACGGACTTGTCGGTCTCGCGTGTGAAGGCTTGCTGTTCCAAGACACAATAGCGATCGGCAGAGTGGGGGCTTAGCGCCGTAACTCGAATTATCGCCCCAGCACGGGTTTCCGAGAAAACGACGTGCTGTGAGGGGCGGTTGGGGCCCTGTGGCCAATCTCTCGTCGTGTTCGGCCTCCGGCAGACCTGGCGATCGTCGGTGCCAAAGGCGGGGTCACAACCTTCACTTTCCCGGGCGGAAGTGACCAGGCTCTCCTCCCCTTGCCACCATTTGCCGAGCAGAGGCGGATTGCGGCACACTCGGAGGAGTTGCGGACCAGGCTCGAGGTCCTGAAGGCGAGCCAGGAGGAAACTGAGGTTTGGCTCAAGTGCTGAGAGCAGGCAGTACTCGGTCGCCCCTTCGGAGGTGAGCTATGACAGAACGAGGTGATCTATTTCGCGAACCGTTTCGCTTCTCCGATCCCCACCAGGGAGAGCTATATAGCCAGCTGAAGGAGTTGGTAGGGCCGGGCCCTACAGCTTTCTATCGCGATGCTTGCTGGCTCACGCATCATCCGGCCGCACTTGCAACCACGGCTCACCTGGTCGCCCACTGCTTTCGCGAGGTGGAAAACGCCCTTTGTACAGTCTTGGAACCCATTGCGCTGGATCAAAAGGCCCGGCGCAACTCCACAGGCTCCCGCGAACATGATGCCGAGATACGGCGGATCCTCAAGTCCCTTGACATCGACGAGGAAAGCCGCGAGGCACAGGCCTGGTTCAAGCTGGCAGAGAGCGTACACCACCTTGCCCACAGGCGTGCTCTCGGCCCCCTCCCCGCGGCAGAGAAGTACGAGAGTTTGGGGAGAAGGCTCAAACGTTGCTCGGAGTCATTCTTCCCGCGATGGGGAACAGGTTCCTGTTTTGCCTCCCCATCCTGGATGAGCTCATCGCCAAGGACCATCCGAAAAAAGAAGACGTTGAGAAGCTCATGAATTGGGTTCCCCACAACGCCGTGATCCGGCAGTACTTTTTCGATCGCCTCAACAACGCAGAATGGGTCGAGCCGCTTTGGGGAAGAAGGATCTTTCGCGCACGCGCTGCAAGTGCCAAGAAACGAGCAGCACCCGCAGCGGCCGGCGCGCGAACACTCCGCCATGAAGCCGCTGGTTGATCCCTTCTTGTCCGCGTCTCTGCGCCTGGCTACGGACGCCAGGGGCTCCGGGCCTGTGAGAGTCGCGGGGCTTTGTTCACCATCACCTCCCCAACCAGCACCGTGCCGCCGGCGGCGCCGCGCAGGGTATTGTGCACCAAGGCCACAAAGCGATAGTCCAACACCGGACAGGGGCGCACACGGCCAACGGTGACGGCCATACCCCCGGCAGCGTCGCGATCCAGAAGCGGCTGCGGGCGGCGGGAGGCCTCGGTCAGGAGCACCGGCCTTTCCGGCGCGGAGGGAAACCCCAGGCCGGAGAGCGGCGAGCGGTAGTCCAGAAAGGCCTGCTTCACCTCCTCCAACGTCGCCTTTGCGCCAAGCTCCACGGAAACGGAGAGCAGGTGTCCTTCGCGTACAGGCACGCGATTGCACTGCGCGCTGATCGTCACCTCGGCAAGCTCCACACCATCCCCGTTCAGGCGGCCGAAGATCTTGCGTGGCTCGGTCTCCACTTTCTGCTCCTCGCCGGCGATTTCCGGCAGCACATTGTCCACCGCCTCCAGCGACGGCACGCCCGGGTAGCCCGCCCCAGAGAGGGCCTGCAGCGTGGTCACCAGCACCCGCTTGAGGCCAAAACGTAGTCGCAACGGCTCCAAGGCCAGGCAGAGGCCGAGGGTGGTACAGTTGGGATTGGCGACAATAGTTCCACCGTACTTTTCCCTTTGGCGCTGTGCGAGCACCAAGTGCCCCACGTTGATTTCCGGAACCACCAGCGGCACCTGGGGGTCCCAGCGATGGCTGCTGGCGTTGCTTATCACCGTGCGGCCCGCCGCCCGAAAGGCCAGTTCTGCCTCAGTGGCCACGCTCGCATCCAGCGCCGAAAAGACCAGTTCCTCCGGCACCCATTCGGGCACAGCCGGCACGACCCGCAGCCGCGCGAGCGAAGCGGGAATCGGGCCGGGCAAGAGCCAATGCACCGCCTCTGCGTAAGGTCGACCTGCCGAGCGCTCCGAGGCCGCAACAGTAGTGACCGCAAACCACGGATGCTCGGCCAGGATTTGCACCAATCGTTGCCCCACAGCCCCTGTTGCGCCGAGAATGGCCACTTGTTTGAGTGTGCTCATCGCCCTCTCCATCATGCAGAGTGCGCCCCTCCTCGCTCGCCCCCCAGCAAGCTGTCTGATTCGAAGAAGCGACGATGCAGTCGGCTCACTACCGCCGGCAGGGCATTTTCGTCGATCACAAAGCTGAGATTGATTTCCGAGCCGCCCTGCGAGACCATGGAGACCTTGACATCGGCCAGCTGCTGGAACACCTGGCCGACGATGCCGGGGGTCTCCTTCAACCTCTCCCCCACCACGCAGACCACCGCCTGGCGCGGTTTCACCGTCACTGCCCCGAAAGCCTGCAACTCGGTGAGCATCTCTGGAAGGCGACTGGCATCTTGGAGGGCGATGGCTACCGACACCTCCGAGGTGGCCACCAGATCCGCCGACACGCGATAGCGGTCGAACACATCAAAAACCTGTCGGAGAAAGCCGTGCGCCTTGAACATGCGGGTGGAGACCAGGTTGATCACGGTCATGCCTTCTTTGTAGGCGATGCTCTTCACACCGACGCCGCTCTCCGCAGGGTGGGCCAGGATCAGCGTCCCCTCGCCTTCGGGCTTGCGAGTGTTGCGCACACGCACCGGGATGCCCCGCTCCACTGCTGGCACCAGAGTCTTCGGGTGCAGCACGCGCGCGCCGAAAAAGGCCAGCTCTGCCGCCTCCTGAAAGCTCATCACCGGAATATTCTTCGCCTGCGGTACCAGCCAGGGATCGGCGGTGAGGATGCCGTCGACGTCTGTCCAGATTTGAATCTCCTCTGCGCCGATTGCAGCACCGATCAGCGCTGCGGTGAAATCTGACCCGCCCCGGCCTAAAGTGGTGGGCTGTCCTGAGGCACAGATAGCGGTGTAGCCTTGCGTGAGCGGGATCTTCCCATCCCGCAGGAGCGGCAGAAGCACCTGGCGACACCTGCTAGCTGTCTCCTCGAAAAGCGGTTCGGCCTGCGTGTGCCGGGCATCGGTGACGATGAGCCGCCGGGCGTCCACCCACTGCACCGGCAGCCCGCCTTGCACCAAGTATGCGGTGATGATCCTCGTCGACAGCAGTTCGCCCAGGCCGAGCAGGCGATCCTGAACTGCAGGGGAGAAATCGGCCACTACAGAGATCCCTTGCGCCATCGCCTCGATGCTGCGGAAGGTCGCCTGGCAAAAGGCAACGCTCTCCGCGATGCCGGAAGCCCCTTCCAGCAGGCTGCTCGCCACGCTCATGTGGTAGCGCTCGAGCTCCCTGAGGACGCGCAGGCTATCGTCGAGTCTCCCCTGCGCGGCACTTTCGCCGATTTCGGCCAAGTGGTCGGTGGTTTTGCCCATGGCGGAAAAGACCAGCACCATTGGCCTGTCCCGCAAACCAGCGACAATGCGGCCCACAGTGCGGATGCTTTCCGGATCTGCGACCGAGGTTCCGCCGAATTTCACGACGCGCATCAGTTCCTCCCGCGCAGAAAGTCGCCGACAAGCTTGTTGAGCTGGTCGTACTCGACCAAGAAAGCATCGTGGCCGTAGATGGAATGGAGTTCCCTGTAGGCAGCCCTCTTGCCCAGCCGTTGCAAGGTGCCCACTGTCTCTTGGAGCTCGCTGGGGAAGTAGAGCACGTCGCTATCGATGCCGATGACCAGCACCTCGGCCTGGAGGCGCGCCAGCGCCTCCTCGAGGCTCGCATAGCCGCGCGCCACGTCGTGCAGGTCCATGGCCTTGGTCAAATAGATGTACGAGCGAGCGTCGAAGCGTGATACCAGTTTCTGCCCCTGGTAGTGCAGGTAGCTCTCTACCTGGAAGCGGTTGTGGAAATCCAACGCGCGCGACGGCTCGACGTGGACTCTGTCCCGCCCGAAGCGGCGGGCAAACTGCGCATGGCTGCGGTAGGAGATCATGGCGATCATCCTGGCCAGTGCCAGGCCGGCGACGGGCCCTTGGTCGGCGTAGGTGCCTTCGCACCAGGCCGGGTCGTTGTAGATGGCCTGCCGCGCCACCTCGTTCAGGGCGATCATCCAGGGAGAGCCCTGTACGCTGCCGGCGATGGGAATGGCCGCCCGCACAAATTCGGGATAGTCCACCAGCCATTGCCAGGTGAGCATGCCACCCAAGGAGCCACCCAACACCAATGCCAACTGCTTTACGCCGAGGAGATCGAGGAGGCTCTTCTGCAGGTTCACCATGTCGCGCGTGGTCACTGGCGGAAAAGCCATGCCGAACGGCTGGCCGGTCTCCGGATTGCTGCTCGCCGGGCCGGTGGTGCCATAGCAGCTCCCCAAGAGATTGGCGCAGACGATGAAGTAGCGCTCCGGGTCGAGGGCCTTGCCCCTACCGATGAGGCCGTCCCACCAGCCCGGCCGCTCTTCGTGGGCAGCATGGAAAAAGGCAGCATGTGCGCTGCCGGTGAGGGCATGACATACGTAGACGGCGTTGTCACCAGCGCTATTGAGCTCTCCGTAAGTCTCAAAGGCCACGTCCAGGTGTGTTAGGCTCTTGCCGCACTCGAAGCGAAAGGGATGCTCTGGGCTTGCCACGCGCAGCGTCTGCGTGGGCACAACAGTCTTTTCGCTCATAGTCACACCTTGCCAAGTTCGTTCTCGCGATGTCCGGGCAGAGGCCCTCCGCCTTCCTCCTCGAAGGCGCGCGGTCCAGACCCTGCTCGGGTTTGCTCCCAAAGCAAAAGCCCCTTCCTGCGATTCGGAAGGGGCTCGGAAGAAATGCTATGCACATTCATTCACATCAGCGCGGCCCCTTCCCAGGCGGATGAAGCAGCCACATGCCCATAGCCAGGACCATGGCAAAGGCGAAGGTGCGCCGCGCGGAGCAGTTCAAGCTCGTGCGCTGCAAGCTGAGGAAGGCTGCGAAGGCAACTGCAGGCTTGTCGAATCTCATAGTGATGCAATCCTTGTTCTTGACGGTTTGCGGAAAATATATAACTTTAGCCAGACGATTGCAAGCACATTGTGCGGCGGAAGTTGCCGGGAGCGCATGCTTGCGTCTGCGTCCGTTGGTACCGGAATGGCCGTTGGGTGCAACAAGAGCGGATTGCGATTCTGGAATAGCCGAGGGAACAACCATGAGGGCGATGCTGTTGCGGGAATTGGGGCCAGTCGGTGAAGGCCGCCTGCCACTGGAACTGGCGGAGCTGTCGGAGCCAGAAGCGAAGACGGGCGAGGTACTCATCAAGGTGGCGGCTTGCGGTGTGTGTCACACGGAGCTGGACGAGATCGAGGGGCGCACACCACCGCCCCAACTGCCGGTGGTGTTGGGACACCAGGTGGTGGGGCGCATCGTCGCCAGGGGGAAGGGCGTCACCGCGCGGCGGGTCGGGGAGCGCGTAGGAGTGGCCTGGATATTCTCCGCCTGCGGAAAGTGCGAATACTGTCAAAGTGGCCAGGAAAACCTGTGCTCTCACTTTCGCGCCACTGGGCGGGATGCCAACGGCGGCTATGCAGAGTACATGGTCGCGCCGGAACAGTTTGTCTACCCGATTCCGGAGCGCTTTTCCGACACACAGGCGGCACCGCTGCTCTGTGCTGGCGCCATCGGCTACCGTTCCTTAGCACTCACTGGCATGCGCGACGGCCAGAGGCTGGGCCTCACTGGCTTCGGCGCCTCAGGACACCTGGTGCTGAAAATGGCCAAGCACCGTTTTCCCCACAGCGAGGTCTACGTGTTTGCCCGCTCCGAGGGAGAGCGCGACTTTGCGCGGCAATTGGGCGCCACATGGGCCGGCGACACCGACGATTTGCCGCCCGCCCTCCTGCACTGCATCATCGACACGACGCCGGTGTGGCGACCGGTGGTGGCAGCACTGGAACGGCTGGCGCCGGGCGGGCGACTGGTCATCAACGCCATCCGCAAGGAAGAGGTGGACAAACAGGCGCTTCTTGCCCTGGACTATCCGCGACACCTCTGGCTGGCGAAAGAGATAAAGTCGGTGGCCAACGTCACCCGGCAGGACGTACGCGAGTTCTTAGCCCTTGCCGCCGAGATCCCCATCGTGCCGGAGGTCGAGGTGTATCCCCTCGAGGAGGCGAACACGGCACTGCGCGAGCTCAAGGAGCGCAAGATCAGAGGCGCCAAGGTGCTCGTCATCAAGTGAAGAGGGTTGAGGAGGTGCCGCGTGCGACTGCGGAGGGAAGTGGTTGACTCTGGCCAAGCATGACGCAGAAAGGCAAACGAATGGCGCGCGTGTTCCTGACACCCGGCCGTGATAAGTCGCTGCGCAGGTGGCATCCCTGGGTCTTTGCCGGGGCTATTGCCAAAGTGGAAGGCGAACCAGAGGCAGGCGAGACGGTGGACATCGTCAGCGCCGACGGGCAGGTGCTGGCACGCGGCGCCTATTCGCCCCGCTCCCAGATCTTAGTGCGCGTCTGGACCTTTGACCCGGACGAAGTGGTGGATGCGACCTTTTTCCGCGCGCGCCTGAGCAGAGCCATTGCAGCACGCGCCCCGCTCATCCAGGGCGGGACCACCAACGCCTACCGTCTTGTCAACGCCGAGTCGGACGGGCTGCCAGGGCTCATCGTGGACCGCTATGAGGAGTTCCTGGTCTGTCAGTTTCTCTCCGCCGGCGCCGAGAGGTGGCAGCAGACCATCGTGGAAGCACTGGTCGAGCTGGTGCCGTGCCAGGGCACCTATGAGCGCTCGGAGGTGGACGTGCGCAACAAAGAGGGTTTGTCCCCAAGAACGGGCGTGCTCTGGGGCGAATCTCCCCCTGAGTTGGTCGAAATCCGCGAAGGGCCATGCCGCTTCTTGGTGGACCTGGTGCGCGGCCACAAGACCGGCTTCTACCTCGACCAGCGGGAGAATCGCGCTCTGGCGGCAAGGTATTGCCATGGCAAGGAGGTGCTCAATTGCTTCGCCTACACTGGCGCATTCGGCATATATGCCCTGCGCGCCGGAGCCACAGCGGTGACCAACATCGAGTCGTCCGCCGAGGCGCTGGCCCTTGGCCGTGAGAATCTGGCCCTCAACGGCATGGAGGCCGGTGTTGTGCAATCCATCCAAGGGGACGTGTTCCAGGAGCTGCGTCGCTTGCGGGACAGTGGGCGCCAGTTTGATGTGATCATCTTGGACCCGCCCAAGTTCGCGGAGTCCCAGGCACAGGTGGCAAAGGCAAGCCGCGGTTACAAGGACATCAACCTGTTGGCTTTCAAGCTGCTGCGGCCGTATGGCGTACTCATCACCTTTTCATGCTCTGGGCTCATTGCGCCTGAACTTTTCCAGAAGATCGTTGCCGACGCCGCGCTGGACGCCGGTCGCAGTGCGCAGATCATAGCCCGCCTCGGCCAGGCCTGCGACCACCCGGTGGCACTGAGCTTCCCGGAGGGAAGTTACCTCAAGGGACTGGTCTGCCGCGTCGTTAGCTGAACATTGCCACGGAACTCGCGTGCAACTTTGCGCCGCAAAGACCAGTATCAGCACGGTGTACAGCGGTCTTCGAAAGAGCGCACCATTTGAGGTGAGACCATGCAGAGCTGTGCGCGGAACGGGAAGAAGAAAGGAGGCGCGGGAACGGGCCTGCACGAACTGAAACGCCACGATCTGCTGCGCGGCCTGCGCCAGGAACTGCGCGACATTTACCACTTCTATGTCGAACCGGAGCGGCGCGAGTCGCTAAAACGGATGCATCGCCTGGTGCGGTGGATCTACGTGGTCATCTGGGTGGGGATGAGCATGCTCGCCAAGCTCACCCCGCTGCGGCGCTTCCTTCTGGTGTTGAGCCTGATCATGACCATCCTCAACACCCGCTTCACGTTCATGGGGAGCGACGTGAGTCTCAACTTCGGCGCCCTGGGGTTCATTCTTCTGCTGATTGTCCTCCTTTTGGAACTGAAAGACAGGCTCCTTTTCCAAGACGAGCTGGTGGCCGGCAAGGCAGTCCAGGAGGCATTGCTCCCCAAGGAGAGGCCGGTGCTCTCGGGCTGGGACACCTGGCTCTATACCCATCCGGCCAACGAAGTCGGCGGCGACCTGGTGGACTATCTAGCCCTCCCGCGCGGGCGTCTGGCAGTTTGCTTGGGCGATGTGGCTGGCAAAGGGCTGGGTGCCGCGCTCTGCATGGCCAAGGTGCAGGCCACCCTGCGCGCCTTGGCGGCCTCGCTCCGCTCGCTGAGCGCGCTGGCCAATCGCCTGAACGAAATCCTTTGCCGCGACGGCCTCCCGCAGCGCTTCGTCTCGCTGGTCGTCGCATCACTGAGCTCCCGGAACGGACGGATCCAATTGCTCAACGCCGGACACCTGCCTCCATTCCTGCTCACAGACGGGCAGTGCCAGGAGTTGCCGCGCGGCCAGGCTGCGCTTGGCCTGACGCCCAAGACTCGCTATCGCCTGCAACGCCTCCGTCTGGAGAAGGGGGACATCGTGTTCCTGTACTCCGATGGCATCACCGAATGCCGCAACCAAAGGCAGGAGTCCTTTGGCGAAGCCCGCCTTGCCCATATCCTCACCAGCGAGAAGTGGGCCTCTGCGGAGCAGATGGGAAAACGAGTCATCGCCGAAGTGGCAAATTTCGTGGGCGAGGCGCGCCTGGAGGACGACTTTTCCATAGCCATCCTGCGGCGCACATGAGGCATCATCGCCCGCGAGAATCTCCTCTTTCTCGTGATGCGCACCGAGCCACTTTCGGCGCAGGAAATCGCCTGCGTCCGTGTTAAAAGCCTGTGAGATTCCGCCAGCACGCAGCGGACACTTGCAGCGTTGACGGCTGAAGATAGGCATCTTTCGCACATCCAAGGAAGCTCTATGAAGAAGCTTGTGGTGCGCCTGGTCGTGGGCGTTGTGGCCCTCGCCTTGGTTTTTCGGGTCATTCAGTTAGTTGCCAAGAAACCGGCCGGTGGCCTGCCGCGCGGCCAGCGTCCCCCCGTTGCCGTTGAGGTGGACAGCGTCCGCTACGGCCCGATAAGCGAAGTGCGGCAGTTTGTGGGCACCGTCCAACCCATCTATCGCTACCTCATCGCCCCGAAGGTGGCAGGACGCGTGGTGGAGATCCGCAAGCGCATTGGCGACCCGGTGCGCCGGGATGAGGTCGTAGCCAAGATCGATGATGCCGAGTATCAACAGGCAGTGCGCGAGGCGGAAGCAAGCCTGAAGATCGCGCAAGCGTCGCTGAGCGAGGCGCAGAGCCAGTTCGCCTTGGCCAGACAAGAGTTCGAGCGTGTGCAGCAACTCAGGGAAAAGGGGATCGCCTCACCTGCAGAGTTGGACGCGGCAACCACCAACTACGAGGCGCAGCAATCGCGCCTCAAACTGGCGCAGGCGCAAGTGGAACAGCGCGAGGCGGCCCTAAGGTCGGCCCAGATTCGGCTCAACTACACCGTGCTGACCGCCCCTGCACCCGGCTTCACCGGCGAGCGCTTCGTGGACGAAGGGACCCTGCTCACCGCCAATGCCCCAGTTATCTCGGTAGTGGGGATTGAGAAGGTCATCGTGCGCACCACGATCACGGAGCGGGATTATGGCCGCGTGCAGCCCGGCCAATCTGCCACGGTAAGCGTCGACGCCTTCGCGGACCGCCTCTTCCCTGCACAGGTGGCGCGCATCGCTCCGATGCTGCGCGAGGAATCGCGCATGGCAGAAGTGGAAGTGGAGGTGGACAACGACTCGCTGATCCTTAAGCCCGGGATGTTTGCGCGCGTGAGCGTGGTGCTGGCCAGCAACGAGCACGCGCAGCTCGTCCCCTCTCGCGCCATCGTGACCCGTGACGGGCAGAAGGCGCTCTTTGTGGTGGACTCCACCGGCACCGTGGCCCACTTTGTCCCCGTGACGCCCGGCATTGCCACGCAGGAGGTGACAGAGGTCCTCGCTCCGGAGCTAAAGGGTCGCGTGGTCACCCTCGGCCAGCATCTGTTGGCGGACGGCAGCCCGGTGCTTCTGCCAGGGGCGCGTCCGCAGTCGCGTCGCGGCCGCTAGGCGCAAGCGCAAGGAGTATCGACCATGAATCTATCGCGTGGTCCCATCCATCGCCCCATCCTCACGACGATGGTCTTTCTGGCGATTATCACCCTGGGCCTCATCTCCTTCTCCCGGCTCTCCATCGACCTTATGCCTGAGATCACCTACCCCACCATTTCCGTCATCACCAGCTATGGCAATGTCGGGCCGGAGGAGATAGAGGAGTTGGTGACGCGGCCCATCGAGGAGGCCTTGGCGGCGGTGCAAGGGGTGGAGCAGATAACCTCCACCTCCACCGAGGGGCGGAGCATGGTGCGCGTCTCATTCGCATGGGGCACCGACCTTGAGGCCGCAGCCAACGATATCCGCGACCGCATCGACCGCGTGTTGCCCAGGCTGCCGGAAGATATCGACCGGCCGATGATCCGCAAGTTCGACGTCTCCGCCTTTCCCATCATGACGATCGGCGTCTCCAGCGACCTCAACCCTCTGGATTTGCGGCGCCTGGTGGAAGACCAAGTCAAGTATCGCCTGGAGCGCATCCCCGGAGTGGCCGCCGCCGACGTATCCGGGGGTCTGACCAGGGAGATCCACGTGGACCTGAAGGCCGATAAGCTCAAGGCGCTCAACCTGTCGCCCAACGCCATCTTGGCGGCCCTCCGTCGCGAGAACAGAAACATCCCGGCCGGCCTGTATGACAAGGGCAACTTGGAGGTCCTGGTGCGCACCCAGGGCGAATTCATGTCATTGGACGAAATCCGCTCCACGGTCATCACCACGCGCAACGGCGTGCCGGTGACCATCGGCGATGTGGCCCGTGTCGATGACTCGTGGCAGGAGGTCAGGCAGCTGGTGCGCATCAACGGCAAGCCTGGCCTGCGCGTGGCCATCAACAAGCAGTCCGGTTCCAACACGGTTGCCGTGGCCAAAGAGGTACGTGCCGAGATCGAGCGCCTCAACCGCGACTTTCCGCAGCTTACGCTCGTGCCGCTCATCGACCAGTCGCGCTACATCCAGCGCTCCATCAACAACGTGGGCAATTCCGCCCTCTTAGGCGGCATCCTGGCCGTGCTGATTCTCTTCGTCTTCTTGCGCAACGTCTCCAGCACGGCCATCATCGCTACGGCCATCCCCATCTCGGTAGTGGCCACCTTTGGCCTGATGTATTTTGCGGGCTTGACGCTCAACATAATGACCTTCGGCGCCTTGGCCTTAGGCATCGGCATGTTGGTAGACAGCGCCATTGTCGTGCTGGAGAATATCTACCGCCACCGAGAGGGAGGCGGCGGACGCGTAGAGAGCGCCGTCATCGGTGCCGAGGAGGTCACCTCGGCGATCGTGGCCAGCACGTTGACGACGCTGGTGGTGTTCCTGCCGGTTGTCTTTATTCGCGGCATGTCCGGGGTGATGTTCTGGCAGATGGCCTATGTGGTGAGTTTCGCGCTGCTCTGCTCGCTCGTCGTCGCCCTGACGCTGGTGCCCATGCTTACCAGCAAGCTCCTCCGGCTCACTCCGCTCAGCGGGGACAAGAAACTTCTCCACCGCATCTATGCCGCCAGTGAGCTGGCCTTCAAGCGGGTGGAAGCCCGCTACGCCGAACTTCTGCAATGGGCGCTTGGGCATCGCGCCCAGGTGGCCTCCGGCGCGTTGGGCCTCTTCTTGGTCTCGGTGGTGCTCGTGCGCCTCATCGGCGTAGAGCTGATGCCGCAGGCGGACGAGGGGGAAGTGCGCGTCAACCTGGAGATGGCGGTGGGCACCCGCCTGGAACTCGTCAACCAAACCGCCTTGGCAGTGGAAGAGATCATCAGGAAGCAGGTGCCGGAGATGACCGCGGTCATGGCCAACATAGGGGGCGGAGGCTTTCGCGCCAGCGGTGGCCACACTGCCCAAATCCGCGTCACCTTGGTGCCCAGGAGCGCGCGTCGCCGCAGTAGCGAACAGGTCGCCAACGATCTGCGCCGTGCCCTTGCCGGCCTGCCCGGGGTCACCATCCGCACGCGCGCCGGCCAAGGGCTCTTCCTGCTGTCCATGGGCACTACCCAGGGGGACCGAGTAAGCGTTGACGTGCGCGGCTACGACCTACACATCGCGCAAGAGCTGGCGCAGCGGGTGAATCAGGCCATCTTGCAGGTGAAAGGCATCACCGACACGCAGATCAGCCGCGAGGAGGGCAGTCCCGAGGAAGTCGTCCGCATCGACCGCGACAAGGCGGCGGCACTTGGGCTATCCGTGTCCGACATTGGCGATGCCTTGCAAACGGCCATCGGCGGCACCTATGCCTCGTACTTTCGCGAAGGCGGCAAGGAAGACCGCATCCTTGTGCGGTTGAGTGAGGAGGACAGGCGCGACCTGGCCGACTTGCTGGACCTGACCGTGCTCAACAATCGTGGGGAGCAGGTGGTGTTGCGCAACGTCGTGCAGGTGGTACCCAGAGAGGGCCCGGTGCGCATAGAGCGCAAGGACCAGGAGCGCACCATTACCATCTCGGCCAATTTCACGGGGCGCGCCATGGGGTCGGTGGTGGCGGACATCCGCAAGGCGCTGCGTACCATTCCCGTGCCCAGGGACTTTACCCTGCAGTTCGGCGAGGAATATGAGGAGCAGCAGAAGGCCTTCCGCGAGTTAATGGTTGGCCTGGTGCTCGCCCTCTTGCTCATCTACATGGTGATGGCCGGGCAGTTCGAGTCGCTGAAAGACCCCTTCGTGGTTCTTTTCTCCATTCCCATGGCGCTCATCGGCGTCACGGTGACCATGCTCCTCACTGGAACCACCTTCAGCATGCAGGCCTTCATCGGCTGCATCATGCTGGCCGGGATTGTGGTCAACAACGCCATCCTGCTGGTCGACTACACCAACCAGTTGCGGCGCAAGCACGGCCTGGCCCTGTACGAGGCGATCCGTACCTCCGGCTCGCGGCGCCTGCGGCCCATCCTCATGAGTACTCTCACGACGGTGTTGGGCCTGTTGCCGCTGTCGTTGGGCCTGGGGGAAGGCGGCGAAGCTCAGGCGCCCTTGGCTCGGGTGGTCATCGGCGGACTGCTCAGCTCCACGCTGGTGACTTTGGTGCTCATTCCTGTAGTCTACTCGGTATTTGAGGAGAAGCAATCGCTGCGCAAAGTGCTGGTGGCGGCGCGGCACCTCACTGCCACGGCACGCGCACGCGTCAATTCGGTGAGGTCGAGCAAATGAAGATTGCACACACCATTGCCTCCTTGCTCATCGCGGGGTGCTGCTTTGCCGCAAGTGGCGGCGCTCAGGACACACTCCGCCTTTCCTTGCACGAGGCAGTACTCATCGCCCTGGAACGCAACCCCACCTTTGCCATTCAGCGGCTGCGTCCATCGATCATGGAGGCAGCGCTCAGCGAGCAGGTGGCCGCTTTCGAGCCCACTTTGAGCGCCTCGGTGACCAGCGACAAGAGCCATGTGCAACGCTTCTTGGGGGCAAGACCGGAGCCGTTCGAGATGACCTCGCAGCGAGTCGGCTACGGTGCTGGCCTGTCGCAACTCCTCCCCACGGGCACCACCTTGGCAGTGGACGTGGGCATGTCCGGTTCGACCTCGAGCATCTACCTGCCGCAGTACTCTGGCAACGTCGGTGTGACCGTGAGTCAGGCTCTGCTTCGCGGCTTTGGCCTGGGCGCCAATCTGATCAGCGTGCGCAGCGCCTCCATCGACGTTGAAATTTCCCGCCATGAGCTGAAGGCCATGGCCGAGCGTTTGGTGCAAGAGGTGGAGGCCAGCTACTGGGGTCTCTACCTTGCCGCTCAGGAGCTGAGCATTCAGGAGCAATCCTTGAACCTGGCGCAGCGGCAGTTGGAGGAGTCGCAGGAGCGCGTGGCAGTCGGCAAGCTGGCGGAGCTGGAGTTGGCCTCCGTGCGAGCAGAGGTGGCGCGGCGTCGCAGCGCGGTCATCGATGCGCAAAGCCGCTATGAACAGGCCAGGCTGAATCTCCTCTACCTCCTCAATCCTGGGCAAGGGGTGAGCTGGTCGACCACGCTGGCACCCCTGGACCGTCCGCTTGTCACCCCGGACTCTCTGGGCGCGGTTGAGCTCCACGAGGAGCTGGCCTTGCGCTATCGCCCGGACATAGCGCAGGCGCGGCTGGCCTACCGCCGCGGTGAGCTGCAGGTGGCCTACACCAAGAATGGTCTGCTCCCCCGCCTGGATGTCTTTGTCACTTTCGGGCGCACCTCCTATGCGCGCACGTTCAAGGAAGCGGCCCCGGATGTCCAGAGCCCCTTCTACAGCGTCAATGGCGGCGTGACCTTCCAATTCCCTGTCGTGGACGCCAAGGCACGCGCACAGCTCCGCCGGGCACTCAAGACCAGGGAACAGCTCGAACTGGCGCTGCGCAACATGGAACAGCTGGTGCAGCGCGACGTGCGCATCGCGTACGCCGACGTGCTGCGCACGCGCCAACAGATCGATGCCTCCCGCGAGGCACGCCTCTTGCAGGAGAAAAACCTCGAGGCTGAAGTGGAAAAGTTCCGCGTGGGCAGATCCACCAACCTCCTGGTCCTGCAGGTGCAGCGCGACCTCACCAGCAGTCAGCTCAGCGAGGTGAGAGCCACCGTCGACTACCTGAATGCGCTCGCCACCCTGTTCGTGATGGAGGGTACCCTTTTGGAGCGCCGCGCCATCGACGTGCCGCCAGAGCTGTGAGGCCATCGCCTACCGCGCCGTCCCTCCTCCCATTCCGCAACGATTCGCTTGACTTGCAGGGGATTATTTGTTAAATTGTGGCGTCGCACCATTGGCCTGGTGAGCAGAGGATCGTTTTGAGAGCGGAACCAGCAACGGGGAGGCGCCATGAAAGTGGCGGGCTTTTATGTGGGATTCTTGCTCCTTCTCCTGCCCAGCTGCGCCTTGCGTCACGGGAGCGGAATTGCCGTGGTGGAGGTTCCCTATCCGGCGGGGATGAGCGTTGTGCATCGCAGCGAGTGGGGTTGGCAACCGTTGCGCGCCAGCCTTCCCACCCACCGGATCAGCAAGATCACGATTCACCATGGAGGGGAGGAGTTCCCGGCAGACAAAGACCCGATCCAGTACCTGCGCAACCTGCAGACCTGGAGCCGCAATGAGAAGAAGTGGATCGACATCCCCTACCACTTTCTCATCGACTTCCAGGGCCGCATCTACGAGGGCCGCCCGATCAACTACCCTGGCGATACCAACACCGACTATGATCCCCGTGGCCATGCGCTCATCTGTCTGTTGGGGAACTTTGAAGTGCAAGAGGTGACCCCTAAGCAGTTCCAGGCACTGGTGGCCTTGACGGCGCACTTGGCTCGCATCTACGGGGTGCCATTGAGCAGCATCAAGGGCCACCGTGACTACAGCGACCAGACCGTATGCCCCGGCAAGAATCTCTATCGCTACTTGGAAGATGGCAGCCTGCTCAAGGCAGTGGAAGAGCAACTGGCGCGGTGAGGCCTTCCACAGAAGCTCGGCGCCGCAGTTGTCACTGAACAAACGGGAGTCTGCTCTATGCGAACAATATGCCTTGGGATGCTCCTTCTGGGTGCGTTGAGCGCGGCTGCGCGCGCCCAGATTGAACTCATCCTGGACAACGACGGCCCAGGATTTGCCGTGACGGGCCAGTGGCTCGTCAAGACCACTGGCGACCCTTACGGTGGCACCGCCCTTTACAAGCGCAAGGGTGACGGCACGGCAACCGCCCGCTGGCAGGCGACACTGACCTTTCCGGGGCTTTATCGGGTCGAAATCCACGTGGTCGACGGCAATTATGCGGAGGACACGCGGATAACAATCCACGCCGCCAGGGGCGACACGCTGATAGTCGACAATCAGAACTATCGCCCCGGCTGGCATCTCTTGGGCGATTTTGACCTCCCGGAGACCACGTGGGTGGAGGTGAGTGACTACTTCGAGGGGAACGGGCGGTACGTTCTTGCCGACGCGGTGCGCCTGACCTCGCTCATGAGCACCTACTCCATAAGCGGCGAACTGCTCTTTGCCGGCGGGGCGACACGCGCCACCTCACGGATTGCCTTGTTCCGTCAGGGAAGTAGCCAGCCCCTGATGGTGGTCACGCAAGAGGGTACCCACCACCGATTCGCCTTCACCAAGCTCGTCGAGGGCTGGTACAGTATCCTCTGTGCGGCCTGGGGGTACGACACTCTGCGGGTGGACTCGCTCCGACTTCTCGGAAGTGATCTGCGCGACCTGAGCTTCACCATGCAGCCTTTGCCTGGCCCGCGCCGCCTCATTCGCGGCACCGTCCTTTTTGATGACCTCTCCGACACGGCAGTCTCCCGAGTGGTGGCCTACCCATCGACCTTCCCCCTGCCGGCCAGTTACGACTCGGTGCGGCACGGGCAGACCTTGACGCTGGCCAATCTCCCCGAAGGCGAATACCGCCTGCGCTTTCTGGCCCGCGGCTACACCCCAGATACCACGAGCCACATGGCAGTTCGCCTGGTCGGGGCCGACCGCGTCCTTGAGCCAGTCACGTTGGCGCGTGTGTTTCGCTTCGCCTGGATCAGCGATAGCCACGTGGGCGCCGGCTCCACGGAGGCAGGCCTGGTGGCCGTGCTCGGCGCCATCAACGGGCTGGTTGACTCGTTGGACTTTGTCCTGCATACCGGCGACCTGACCGAGCGCGGTGCCGACAGCGAAATCCAGCAATACTTGGACCTGATGCGCACCTGCCGCCTGCCCGTGTGGAGCGTACCTGGGAACCATGACACCAAATGGAGCGAATCTGGCCTCCACACCCTGAAGAGGTACTTTGGCGCCCTGCGCTTTTCCATTGCACACTATGGCTTCCGCATCATTGGACTGAACACGGGAATCCCGCTGCGCGGAGGGGGCGGTTTCTTCGATCCTGCCGACATCGCATGGCTCCGCCAAGAGTTAGCAAGCCTGGACCCGCCAGACACCCCGGTGATATTTGCCTGCCACTTCCCGTGCGAGTTCACTTCGATGTACAACTACTGGCAGGTTTTGGACCTGCTCAAGAGCTACCGCACGGCCATCATCCTGGTAGGTCATGGACACAGCAACCGCGCCTACGACTTTGAGGGCATCCCTGGGGCGATGGGCCGCGATACCTACGCCTCAGCTCCAGGGTTCAACGTAGTCTCGGTGAGCAAGAGGGAGATCGTGGTCACGCCCTACACGGCGGATGGACAGGCAGGCCAACCCTGGCTGCGCATCCCTTGCGCCAGCGCGCCTCAGCCAGAGGTGGCGTTCTTGGACCTTAACGAAGGGGAGGTGGTCACCGGCACCACGACGGTGCATGTGCGCATCGGCGTGCCTGCCACGAGCGGAAGCTGGCAGGTGACGTACAGTAGCCTTGGCGGTGCAACCGTGGGCGGGGCGCTTTCCGGTGCTGCCCATGAGTGGTCCTTGTCCCTTGCCACCGCGTCGTTAGAAAACGGCTACCACACGCTGCAGGTGGTCTTCACCACGGCGGCAGGCCAGAGAGTGGCGCGCACCCGGGGATTTGTCGTGCACAACGGCGGCCCGCAGGCGGTCTGGCGCTACCAGGCAGGGGCAGAAGTCATCACCGCACCGGCCTGCGACGGCGAGCGGGTGTACGTGGGTACCAGCGACGGTCGGATCATCGCCTTGCGCCTTGAGGACGGCACGCACGCCTGGCCACCCCTGCGGGCGGCGGGTGCGGTCTTTTCCGCCCCCACGGTGCACGAAGGGGTGCTCTATTGCGGCGCCACCGATGGCACCTTCTCCGCCGTCAATGCCGCCAGCGGCGAGCTGCTCTGGACCTATCAGGCCGGCGGCGCGGTGCTCACTCCACCCGTGGTGGCCGACACGACCATCTACTTTGCGGGCAAGCAAACCATGTACGCCCTCGGCGTCAAGGGCCACCAGCGCCTGTGGCAGTATAGCGCCAGCGGCATGATCGAATGCAAGCCCGCAGTGGCCGGCGACCTGCTCCTGTTTGGCTCCTGGGACCGCCAGTTCCGCGCTCTGGACCGACATACCGGTGCCCTGCGTTGGAACTGGAATCGCACCTCCAGCTTCTACTATGCGCCGGCTGCCTCGTGGCCGGTGGCCACTGCCGACCGCGTGTTCGTATCTGATCCGGAACGCTACGTGAATGCTATCAGCCTGGCCAACGGCACCACCATCTGGTCCAGCAAGACGCCGGAAGCTTGGGACTCAATCGGCCTTTCTGAAGATGGAAGCAGCACCCTCTACGTGCGTTCCTTAGACGGGTGTCTCTACGCGTTTTTGGCCGGCGCGCCCACCCAGCTGCAACTCTGGACAACCAATGTGGGCTATGGCTGGGACACCACCCCTTCGATGCCGGTGGAGAAGGGCGGCGTCGTGTTCACCGGGAGCAAACCGGGCTTTCTGGTGGCCGTGGCAAGCTGGGGTGGGCTACGCTGGCGCTACTGGCTCGCGCACGCCTACGTCGCCACCGTCACCCCCTTGGACGGTGAGCGGGTGGTCGCCGCAGCCTTGGATGGCACCGTGGCACTCATCAGCGGCGCCGGCACCGGGGTTCCCAAGAACGACACCGGGCAACCCATGCCGGAGCGCGACCTCCTGCTTCACCCGTACCCCAACCCTTTCAACAACACGTTAGTCGTTTCCTACCAGCTGCGCCGAGCACAGAAAGTTGACTTTGTGGTGACAAACCTCCTTGGTGAAACCGTCTTTTCGCGCACCGCTGAACATCAGAGCGGGGGCCAGTTCCAGTTCGTCTGGTCCGGCACCGACCTGGCAGGGCAAAACCTCCCCTCCGGGATCTACCTTCTCATTGTCCGCGGACAACACTTCCGCCAGACACGCAAAGTCGTTCTGGTGAGATGAACGTCATCCGGCAAGGCAGACGACCGAAAAGGAGGACATGATGATGATGCAGCTGAGAAAGAAGGCATGCAGGGCCTGCTTCTTATGGGCAGTTGTCCTGGCCGCGCTGGCGGCTACCTCGTGCGCCAAGAAACCCCAGCCGCAAGTTCCGGAGCCCCCGCGGGCAGAGAAAATCCCCACCACGCTGGTGCACCACGGCCATGAGCGCGTGGACAACTACTACTGGCTCAACCAGCGCGACAACCCAAAAGTCATTGCTTACCTTGAGGCGGAGAACCGCTACCTGGAAGCAGCGCTGGCACACACCGAGAAGCTGCAGAACAAGCTCTACAAGGAGATCCTCGGGCGCATCAAGCAGACCGATATGTCGGTGCCCTACATAGACAACGGGTACTACTATTACACCCGCTTTGAGAAAGGCAAGGAATACCCAGTCTACGCGCGCAAGAAGGGCCAATTGAGCGCACCCGAAGAGGTGATGCTCGACGTCAACGCCATGGCCATCGGCCACCCCTTCTACTCGGTGACGGGGGTGGCAGTGAGCCCAGACAACCGCTGGGTTGCCTTTGGCGTGGACACCGTCAGCCGGCGGCGGTACACGATCTACTTCAAGGACCTGCTGACCGGAGAGACTCTGGCCGAAGCGATTCCGAACACCACTGGCCAGGCGGTATGGGCCAACGACAACAAAACAGTCTTCTACGTCAGCAAGGACACGACCACCCTACGCCCGGAGCGGGTATTCAGGCACGTCCTTGGCACAAGCCCGGCAGAGGACGTGGAGGTGTACCACGAAAAGGATAGCACCTTCTCCGTATATGCGCACAAGTCAAAGTCGCGCCAGTATGTCTTTCTGGTCTGCGCCAGCACCCTCTCTTCAGAGGTCCGCTTCCTGGACGCCGACAATCCTGCCGGCAGCTTCGCTGTAGTGCAACCACGAGAACGAAATCACGAGTACTCTGTGGCCCACGTGGGGGACAAGTTCTACATCGTCACGAACTTCCAGGCGAAGAACTTCCGGCTCATGGAAACGGATGTGGCAACTCCTGGCAAGGCGCACTGGCGCGAGGTGGTTCCCCATCGCGACGATGTCCTCCTTGAAGACGTGGAGGTATCCAACGACTACTTGGTGGTGAGCGAGCGCAAGAATGGCCTGCGGCAGTTGCGCATCATCAGCCAGGCGGACAAGAGCGAACACTACCTAGATTTTGGTGAGGAGGCCTACTATACCCAGCCCACCGACAACATGGAAATGGACACGCACGTGCTGCGCTACTCCTACACCTCCCTGACCACGCCGCTCACCATCTACGACTATGACATGGTGGCCCGCACCAAGACCTTGCTCAAGCGGCAGGAAGTTCTGGGGGGATTTCGGCAGGACAACTACCAGACTGAGCGGCTCTACGCGCCGGCAAATGACGGCACGCTGATCCCCATTTCCCTTGTCCACCGCAAAGGCATGGTCAAAGACGGTTCGCATCCGCTGCTCCTCTACGGGTACGGCTCCTATGGAGCCAGCATGGAAGCCGCCTTCAGCTCGCCAGTACTCAGCCTCTTGGACCGTGGCTTCATCTACGCCATTGCCCACATCCGCGGTGGCTCGGAGATGGGCCGGCAGTGGTACGAGGACGGCAAGCTCCTCAAGAAAAAGAACACGTTCACCGACTTTATCAACTGCGCCGAATACCTTGTGCGGGAGAAGTACACCAGCCCGGATCGCCTCTTCGCGCGCGGCGGCAGTGCTGGCGGTTTGCTCATGGGGGCGGTGGTGAACATGCGCCCCGACCTTTTCAAAGGGGTGATCGCGAACGTGCCGTGGGTCGATGTGGTCACCACTATGCTGGATGAGTCCATCCCTCTGACCAGCAGCGAATACGACGAGTGGGGCAATCCGCACGTCAAGGAGTACTACGACTACATGCTCTCCTACTCGCCGTACGACAACGTGACGGCCCAGGCTTACCCGGCGCTGTTCGTCACCACAGGATTGCACGACTCGCAGGTCCAGTACTTTGAGCCTGCCAAGTGGGTGGCCAAGCTCAGGGAGCTGAAGACAGACAGCAACCTCCAGGTGCTGCACACCGACATGCACTCTGGGCATGGCGGGGCATCAGGTAGGTTCGAGCGCTTCAAGAGGACGGCAATGGAGTACGCATTCCTCCTCGACCAGGTGGGCATCCGCGAATGAGGATAGACCGGGTGATGACAAGACGTGGCCCTGCTCTGGCGTGTGTCGGGCATGAGCACCAGGTGAGGGCTATCTGCGGGAAATTGATAGGCACCGTGGAGCTTCGATGCCCCGTGTCTTGAAGTTATTGGCTGGCCTTGACGTTTGAATGGGAGGTCTTGGTTATGCACAACAAACTCTGTAGTACCCTCATCGGTATGGCTATCCTCGTGCTGGGCACTGTCGTTTTCTTGCTGCACTTTCGGGACGCGGACGGGCAATCCCCCGGAGCACAATTGAAAGTCGCCGACGGCGTGTACCGGGCAAAAGAGATGGGCTACAACGACTCGTTGACTGTGGAGGTTAGGGTGAGCCAGGGTCGCATCGCCTCCGTGAGGGTCATCGAGCATTATGAGAGCGCCGGCGACTCGGCAATCAAGTACGTGCCGCAGTGGATTGTCCGCCGCCAGGGCACCGAGGGCGTGGACGTGGTCACTGGGGCGACCATCACCTCCCGTGCCATTCTCGGCGCAGCACGCAAGGCACTGGCGCAGGCCGGAGCTAAGAGCGCCCCCCCGCCTGCTGCCAGCGAGGAGCACGGGAAAAAGTCCCTTGGCGCGCGCACCGCATTAGCCCCTCTCCCCGTCTGGGTCATCGGTTCCTACGATAGCGTGGGCAGACCGAACATGATGACCGCCGCCTGGGTAGGAATCTGCTGCTCGCAGCCGCCGTCGGTCATGGTGGCCCTGCGCAAAGCCACCTACACCTTCGGTAACATTCTCAAGCGCCAGGCGTTTACCGTGAACATTCCGAGCACAGACTATGCCGCTGAGACCGCCTACTTTGGCAGCGTCTCCGGCAGGGATGTGGACAAGCTCGCGGTGACGGGCCTCACCCCGGTACGCAGCAAACTGGTGGACGCGCCCTACCTCCAAGAGTTTCCCCTGGTGGCGGAGTGCCGCCTGCGGCAGACCTACGAAGTCGGCCTGCACACGATGTTCATCGGCGAGATTGTCGACGTCAAGGCTGCCCCGGCTATCCTTGACGCCGACGGAAAAGTGGACGTGGAGCTCCTGCGGCCTTTCGTCTATGGCACTGGCAAAGGTGCCTTTTACACGCTGGGCCAAAACATCGGAACGACGGCTTCCCTTCGCGGCAAGTTCACCCGGTGAGCCTTCGCGAGCCTGCCGCGCCGAACACTGCAAGCGCACAGACCGTGGAGTCACCATGCAGCCAGACGCCAGCCGCCTTCTCCAGGCGGCCAGATCGCAGCTCCCGCTCATCGGCCTCTACGATGCGCCCGACCCTGCCCTGTTCGCACCGACGGTGCAGCCGGAACCAGGCACCCGGACATGCCTCTTTTCCTTCTACGGGAGCTGGCTGAAAGGGCAGTTCGTTCACTTGAACGCAGAGCGTTATGGATGTGGCGGTGCCGGACGGTGGCTCTTTGGCCTCACCACTCGTTCGCGAGAAGAGTTTGTGAAGTTCCTCGTCGAAGAAGAGGGGCTGACAGCCAGCAGCGAACTCATGGAACAATGGTTGCAGGCTGCGACGTCTTTCCAGCCGCAGCACGGCAACGTATTTGTCGGCCCGCTCCGCCCCGAGGCCTACTCATACCTCAACACGGTGAGCTTCCTGGTCGACCCTGACCAGCTTAGCCTGCTCATCATCGGCGCCCATTACCACGCGGCGCCTTACGAGCCACCTCCGGTGCTCGCCTCTTTCGGATCGGGGTGCAGCCAGCTGGTAGCCCTGTTCCCCGATCTCAGCAGAGCGCAGGCGGCAATTGCGGGCACAGACATCGCCATGCGCCAGCACTTGCCCCGGGACCTGCTGCTGTTCACGGTCACCAAGCCGATGTTCGAGCGCTTGTGCGCGCTGGACGGACGCAGCTTTCTGTACAAGCCCTTCTGGCAACGGCTGCTGCGCTCGCGGCAAGGCTGAGCCCGCCACAAGTTCCTCTGCGGAGAAGGTAGAACACTGGAGGCAAACCGAGAGAAAAGGATCCACATGCACGAACGACGGTACGCTGGTGAAGTGGAGAGGTTGCGCAACCCCGAGCGACTGGCACTGCTGGAGGTGGAACGGGTCGTGGACCTCTCTTTGCGAAGGATTGATGCGCGCAGTGTGTTGGACGTGGGAGTGGGCTCGGCAGTTTTCGCCGAAGCCTTTGCCCGGCGTGGTCTCCGCGCCTACGGCATCGACGTGCGGCCGGAGATGCTCAGTGCAGCCGGGAGCCTTTTTCCCGAAGGGCGCTACGCCCTCGCCGTGGCCGAGGCGCTCCCCTTTCGCCCGGGCGCCGTGGACATTGCGTTTCTCGGCCTCCTATTGCATGAGAGCGACGATGCGGTGCTCACCTTTGCCCAGGCGTGGCGGACCGCCAGATTGCGGGTGGTTGTCCTGGAGTGGCCATTCGTAGAGGAAGACCACGGTCCACCCCTTGAGCATCGTCTCTCCACTGCCCAGGTGCAACAGATAGCGCAACTCGCCGGAGCTCCGGGCCTGCGCACGTACACCCTCAAGCATGCGGTCCTCCACCTTGCTGACCATTGAGAGGTACACCTATGGCGCGAGCGAAATGGCGCGGCACGGATAGTCGGGCAGGCGCGATGCTGGCTCCTCATCCACGGAACTTGTGGCCTGTGCGCGCGTCTGTGACCGCCTTCCTCTTGCTGACGGTTGGGAGCCTGTCTTGGCAGCACGCGGCTGCTTCTGGAGCCCGCGCGGAGGAGAACCGCATGCCTCACATCGACGTTGCTGCAGTGGAACGCGTGAGCCTGGTCAATCCGCTGCAAGGCACTGCTTCAGAGTTCACCTTCTCCCACGGCAATACCCTGCCTCTGATCAGCCGTCCCTTCGCCATGACCTGCTGGAGCCCGCAGACCTCCGAGGGGCGATGGTTCTCCCATCCGGCAGGGCGGCAATTGCAGGGCATTCGCGCCACCAGGCAGCCCAGCCCCTGGATTGGTGACTATGGCCAGTTTGTGCTGATGCCTCAAACCGGCCGCTTGCTCCCAGACGTGCGCCAGAGAACTTCGGTGTTCCGTCCTGATCACACCGTGTATCTTCTGCACTATTTCAAAACCTATCTGGGTCGCTATCGCGTGACCCTGGAGCTTACGCCGACGGAGCGCTGTGCCGTGCTGCGTCTGACGTTTCCGCCTGGGCAGCCGTGTCGGCTCATCGTCCACCCCTTTGCCCGCATATCGCATCTTGCTTTCGACTTCCAGGCGCGTCGATTGCGGGGGTACACTACCGCAAACAGCGGCGGGGTGCCTGATGACTTTGCCGCCTACTTCGTGATCTCCTTCGACTGTCCGCTCATGCCGGACGAGTCCGGTTTCTTCTGCGGCCAAGAAACCTCCCAGGGCGCGACAACTGCGACCGGCGATGGGCTTGGGGCGTATGTCGGCCTCCAGCCGCCGGCGAACGGTGTGGTGGACGTGCGCGTGGGCACCTCCTTCATCGACTGGGAACAAGCAGAGTACAATCTTGCCCAAGAACTCGGCGGGCGCTCTTTTGACGAAGTTATGGCAAGGCCACGACGTGTGGAGCGAACTCTTGGGCGTCATCGACATCGAAGGGGCCACGGAAGACCAGGCACGCACTTTCTACTCGGCGCTCTATCGTACGGTGCTCTTCCCCCATGCCTGGCATGAACTCCGGCCCTCTGGCGAAGTCGTGCATCGCAGCCCGTATGACGGCGCGCTCCACCCCGGGGTACTCTACACCGATCAGGGGCCTTGGGACGTGTACCGCACCCAATACCCCCTGCTCAGCATTCTTTTCCCGGAGCGACTGGCGGAAATCATCCAAGGATGGACGAACGCCTACAAGGAGGGCGGTTGGTTCCCGAAATGGGCCAGCCCGGGCTATCGCTCCTGTATGATCGGCACGCACATCGACGCCATCATCGCCGACGCCTTTGTGAAAGGGATCCGCTCCTTTGACATGGAAACCGCCTACGAGGGTATGCACAAGCACGCCTGGCAAGCGGGGGCCAGCGACGGCGCGGTGGGACGCAAGGGACTGGAACACTACCTTCGCCTGGGGTACGTCCCTGCCGACCTCGTCGAGGAGAGCGTTTCTCGCACTCTGGACTTTGCCTACAACGACTTCTGCATCGCCCAGGTGGCGAAGGGGCTTGGCCGCAACGAAGACTATCAGCTGCTCATCGCCAGGGCGTTCAACTACAAGAACGTCTTTGACCCCGCCGTAGGCTCTCTGCGGGGACGAAATGCGGGTGGCTCATGGGTGACGCCCTTCGACCAGTTCGCCTGGGGAGGCCCCTACGTGGAAGGCGGCGTGTGGCAATGTGGCTGGGCGGTGCCACATGACCCGGCCGGCCTGATCGAACTCATGGGAGGCAGAGAGCACTTTCTAACAAAGCTCGACACCCTTCTAGCCACCCCGCCCTACTTTGACGTCGGCTCCTACAACGGCGAGATCCACGAGATGACCGAGATGGCGGCGGTGGATTTTGGCCAGTACGCCCACTCCAACCAGCCGAGCCACCACGTGCTCTACCTCTTCGCTGCCGCAGGGGCACCCTGGAAGACGCAGTATTGGGTGCGCCGCGTGCTGGAGGAACTCTATGGCCCAGGGCCAGAAGGTTTCTGCGGCGACGAGGACAACGGCGAGATGTCCGCCTGGTACATCTTCAGCGCGTTGGGCCTCTATCCGCTATGCCCTGGACATCCCTCCTACGTGCTGGGAAGCCCGCTTTTCAAGCGGGCCACGATCCATCTGGCCAACGGCAGGAGCTTTACCGTCGCAGCGCCCAACAACGGTCGGCGGAACGTCTACGTGGGCCGAGTGAGGCTGAACGGTCGTGTGTACAAGAAAACCTACCTATTGCACGAGTCCATTGTTCAGGGAGGTAAGCTGCGGTTGACCATGAGTTCCAGGCCGTGCATCGAGGAGGGCGAGCAGTGAGAGCCACCGTTTTCGCTGTCCAGGATGCAGCAGTAGGGTCCGCTGCCTCAGGCCTGAGTCATGGGATTGCACATGGCTTCGCGCGCTGCGAAGGCGCTGGGCCATAGGAGGTCTTGCACTTTCCGTGGGCCGATGGCAAAAGAAAGTCGCCCTCGGTCAGCTCCACTGAGGAGCATAAACGGCGTCGGGCAAGAAACGTGAGGATTGCCATGTACCGATGGAAGCAGCGTCGAGAAAGAGCACTTCGTTCCGGCCCGGAGCAGGAGTTGCCCAGGGAGTCTTTCCGCTGGATAAGGCTCCTTTTCTGGAGTAACCTCATAGCTATCCCAGCCTCAGCGCTGCTCTATGGCGAGCGCTTTGACGTGGTCAGCCACCCTCTGAGCTGGTTGGGCAACCCTTCTACCAGTGGCGGTCTCCCCAATCAGCGCGGCATGCTGACATTCGAGGTCAACCTCCTCTTTTCCTCGTTCGTCTGCCTGCGGTTAGCCCGGCTGAGCTGGTGGAGCGGGAGTAGGCTCCTTCTGCGGGTTGTGGCTTCCCTCTTCCTGCTGGCAGCCGTTGGACTCATAGTGACCATGGCGCCATGCGCCACGCATGACCCTGTGCACCGCATGGGCGCCGGCCTCATGACCACCTCGTTTTGGCTCCTGGGCTTTGTGCTTCTCTACGAGACGCGCCGCTACGCCCGTTGCTTCTGGTTCTATCCCACAGTGGTGGCAAACCACCTTTTTCTCTACCTCTATGCAGCCATGTTTTTTGCCAATCGTCCAGCGCAGACCTTGCTGCAGAAGGCCGCCTTCTTCGGGCTGCTGTGGAACCTCTATCTGCCGGCACGGCGCGCCCTTGCCCACGCTGCCCGGGAGGCTCCAGAGCCGGAACTTGGTCTTGAGCTGAGGGAGAACTGAGCGACCATCCAGTCGGTGCGAGGACCCAAAGGCTTTGTTCTGCATCACTGAAGAGATAGTTGAGCGTGCAGTCCTTGGTGGAGGCCTTTTGGGCGGCGGTGGCGGCGGTTCGCTGGCGGAGGGGATGGCTCTTGGCCGGGCTGCGCTGGCGCGCGGGTCGGTAGCCTTGCGGGGGATCGAAGAACTGCCGCCGGAGGCGATCGTGGTCACCGTGTCGTTGGTGGGCGCGCCTGCGGCGCCGGAGCGGTGGGTTACCCCCGAGCACCTTGTGCGGGCAGTGGAAATCCTCAGAGACAGGAGCCGAATGGCAATAGACGCGCTCATCACCTCGGAAAACGGCGGCTTTGCCACTGTGAATGGGTGGTACCAGTCCGCGGTGTTAGGCATCCCAGTGCTGGACGCCCCTTGCAATGGACGAGCTCATCCCTTGGGGCTGATGGGGTCGATGGGTCTGCATCGCCGGGGGGAATACCGCGCATGCGCGGCTGCTGTGGGTGGGTATGCGCAGCGAGGCCGCCTCGTCGAAGAATTCTACTCGGGCTCCCTCGAGGAGGTGTCGGCGGGCGTGCGGCAGGCGGCCGTCAGGGCGGGAGGTATGGTCGCCGTGGCGCGCAACCCGGTGCCTGCCTCCTATGTCGGGCAGCATGCGGCAGTGGGCGCCATTTGCCAAGCCATCCGGCTCGGCGCCATCCTGCACGATGCCCCAGGACTCAGCGCAAAGTTGCAAGCGCTTTCGGCCGAGGCCGGTGCAAGGACGGTGGACGTCGGAGAGGTAACCCGGGTCGGGAGACGCACGGCGGGAGGGTTCGACGTGGGCAGTGTCCTGGTCACCTCCAACAAGAGCGAATACGAGCTCTCCTTTTGGAACGAGTACATGACCATCGAATGCGCGGGCGAGCGGCTGGCCACGTTTCCTGACCTCATCGCCACACTTGCGTGTGAGGAGGGATGCCCGCTCACCACCGCAGCCATCGCGCCAGGCCAAAGGGTGGCCCTCATCACCATCCCCTGGGACAGACTCATCCTCGGCTCTGGCATGAGAGATGCCGGCTTGTACGAGCGGGTTGAGAGGGCAATTGGCAAGGAGTTGCGGCCGACGCCGCACGCCCTCTGCCAAGGGCCGCAATGAGAGCATGGCCGAGTGGACACCATTCGTATCGGTGCGATAACCATAGGTCAATCCCCGCGGCCGGATATCTTCGGCGAGCTCCTCACCCCGGAACTGCAGGCCGTGGAGTTTGTCGAAGCAGGGGCGCTGGATCAGCTTGCGCCACAGCACATTGCGGCGCTCGCTCCGCGCCCAGGGGAGCCCGCCTTGGTGACCCGCCTGCGCGACGGCTCGGCGGTGAGGGTGAGTACCGCGGGCATAGCACCGCTGCTCGACGATTGCGTGCGGCGTGTGGAACAGGCCGGGGTGGCTGCGAGTGTACTGCTCTGCACGGCCGATTTCGAGCTTCTTAGGTCGGAGCGTACGCTCTTTCGCCCCGCCCAGCTGCTTCGCGCCGCAGCAAGTGCCTTGCTCACACGAGGCACGCTGGCGGTGGTGGTACCGGAGGAGTCGCAAGTGGCGGACGCCTCCCAGGGCTGGCACGGGCCGGGCAGGCAACTGGTGGTCGCCACACTCCCTCCTTATGACCCGTCCCCTGCGCAGCTTTGCTGCCTCGTTGAGCAACTCCGCCGCGACGACTTGGCGCTTGTCGTTTTAAATTGCATGGGCTATGGCCGCGCCACGCAGCAGCAGCTGGCCAGGGCCTTGCACGTGCCGGTGCTCTCGCCGCGGCTGGTCCTGGCCGCCGTGCTGAGCGCTTTCGTAGCCGCATTCGCGCCGCAGTCTGGGTGAATTCTTGGAAACCATGTGCGTCAAGGAGTGATGAGCATGTCACCGTACAATCTGGTCAGCTTTTGCGGCATATTTGTGCTGATGGGCGTGGCCTGGCTTCTGTCCACCCAGCGTCGCCGCATCAACTGGCGAGTGGTCCTCTGGGGCACCGGGCTGCAGCTTCTGTTTGCGCTTTTCATATTCCAGGTCCCCGTGGGGGCGAAGCTCTTTCTGCTTCTCAACGACGTCGTCGTGAAGGTGCTTGACAGCGCCTCGGCGGGCACAAGGTTTCTCTTCGGCCGTTTGGCCCTGCCTCCTGGCACCACGGACGCGGCTGGCGAGACGTCGTTGGGGTTCTTCCTTGCCTTTCAGGCGCTTCCCACCATCGTTTTTTTCGCGGCGCTGGTGGGTGCCTTCTACTACTTGGGTGTCATGCCCTGGCTGATCCGCGGCTTTGCCTCGCTGTTCACCAGATTGATGCGCATCAGCGGTGCCGAATCATTGTGCGCCGCCAGCAACATCTTTGTGGGCATCGAGTCGGCGCTCACCATCCGCCCCTACTTGGACGGCATGACGCGCTCGGAGCTTTGCACGATCCTCACCGCCGGCATGGCCACCATTGCCTCCAGCGTGATGGCGCTCTACGTGTTCGTGCTGCAGAGCCATTTCCCGACAATTGCCGGTCACCTGGTCTCCGCCTCGATCATCTCGGCCCCTGCTGCTCTGGTGATGGCAAAGCTGATGGTACCCGAGACTGAGCATCCGGCAACTTTAGGTGTGTCCGTACGGCCGCACCATGAGCGGGAGCACAACATCATCGAGGCCATCATCAACGGAGCCAATGGCGGCGTGCGTCTGGTGGTGGGGATTGCCGCGCTCCTGCTCGCCTTTCTGGGCCTTGTCGCCCTTGTCGACCTGGTGTTCGGGCAGTTGGGGCACTGGGTCAGCCAGCTCCTGGGCACGAGAGTTGACCTGTCCTTGCGCAGTCTCCTGAGCTTGGTCTTCTACCCCTTCACCTTGGTGGTGGGTGTGCCGCCGCGGGACGCCTGGGCGGTGGCTCGCCTCATCGGGGAGCGCACTGTGGCCACGGAGGTACAGTCGTATCAGGACCTGGCTGCCATGCTGGCCGCCGGTGCTTTGCATGAGCCGCGCTCTGCGGTCATAGCCGCCTATGCGCTGTGCGGCTTCGCCCATGTGGCTTCGCTGGCCATTTTTGTGGGCGGCATTGCGGCATTGGCGCCGCGCCGTACTGCCGAGCTCTCCTCTCTCGGAGTTCGGGCCCTGGTAGCCGCCACCTTGGCTTGCCTGGTAACCGCTGCAGTGGCGGGCACCTTCTTGGGCAAAAGCGCAATTCTCACCGGGGTTGGGCATTGAGGCAGCACCGAGAGTGTGCGACGGCATGCGCAGTCAGTCCGCCGCCGGGATCCTGGTTTAGGGGGTTACCTCGCCACGTCCTTCCTGCAGGCGTCAATTTGCCGCAAGGCTGCGGAAGATCGAAAGTGCACTCTACGGGTCTTGGTACACGGCCAGCCCGGGACAGCGTCACCCTTGCGGAGGCAGAATCTGCCTGAGGGGCTGGACAGGATCTGACTGTCCCGTCTAGGCCGCTATGTACGAAACCCCTGCGGGTGGCTGCACCAGTGCCTTGTGGGCAACCTTGGGGACAGCGCGTGAGCGATTGCGCCGAACGCGTCCCTGGTTCTGCCGCGGGGGGTGTCGCTCAGGCCCAGGACCATTACACCCGCATTTGCGCTTCCCACCAAGACCCCTTCACAGCCCGCGAACCTCACGGTATGCCCCACCCCTTAACCCCCGGCTGCTCACATACCGGGGCAGCTAACTGTGCACCTTTGCCGCTCCAAAAAACACTTGACAGCAATCGAGTTTTTACCTTACAGCCGAGACGACGCGGCCCCGCGATGCGGAATGCGTCGGCCGCTATGGACTCTGGGCCGGCGGTGAGGGGCTCCCCTTTTGTCTGGAGGGTCGCCGGGTGGGGAAACCGCGGAGGGGCACACCCGACGGAATGGCTGTTTGCAGGGTAGACGAATACGGGCAAGGATCGGCGGCAACAGCGCAGTCGACCTCCCCGAGGTGCAGAAGGCGGCTGGGGCCGCGCCTCATTCATACGGCTTAGGGTCCAGTGAAACGCCGTCAACCTGTCAACTACGCCGCCAGTGCGCTCCTGGGCATGGTGCTGATGGCGGCCGCGGTGTTGGGATTGGAGAACCGTTACCCCCACAGGCTGCTCTTGCGGCAGGAGCCACTGAAGGTGGGCGAGAGGGCGCCATGCTTCGAGGCGGTGGCCCTGCAGGGTGAAAGGGTGAGCGTACCCAAAGGGCCGGTGGTGCTGATATTCTTCAACACGAGTTGTCCCTCATGTGCGGAGAGCGCGGGGGGTGGCAGGAGTTTGCCGAGCGCCTGGCAGCGGTGAAGATGATAGGGGTCAGCGCCGACGGCGAGGCGCCCACGGCCTCATTTGCCCAAAGGCATGGCTTACGCTTCCCGGTGGCGGCAGACCCTCGACATGAGCTCCTGAGGTTGTACTGGGCGGACTATGTACCGCTGGTCGTGTTGGTGGACGCAGAGGCGAGAGTTCGCCTCTACCAGCGCTACGGCGAGAGGACGGGCGCTGCGGGAGGTGGAACGGATGGTAGCGGAGGTTGGGGTCGGCCGATGACTAAGTGATTGGAGGGGTAAGACATGGAGCCACGAGGATCGCAGGTCAAGCGGACGCTGGTGAGTGGGGCCTTGAGAGCCGTTTGTCTCGGCCTGGCGTACCTAGTGGCACGCAATGTCGGTCTAAAGCGGCGGTTGGCGGGGCAAGAGGTGCCCTACGTCTGGGACGCGGACGAGTTGGCCAAGTTAGCCCGGAAAGAGAGCCCCGGTGCGACGGTGGTCCTCAACCCGGAAAGGGGAGAATGGGGCCGGAAACGCGGGCCGAGCGTTGAGATGACCTTTGACCTCAGGCTGAAGGGAGGCTATGAGGGGGTCTCGTGGGTGGTGGGGGACAAGGATGGGTACTTTTTCCTGCTGGAGCGAGAAGGCTGCCTGATCCACCGTTGCACACCACACGGTGAGCGACTGCTAAGTTTCGGCGGCAGAGGGAAAGGACCCGGTGAGCTGCTCCTGCCCTTGTCTATGGTTCTCAATGCACAAGGCAATCTCTGCGTCTTCGATGCAGGTAACGCCCGCGTCAGCGTCTTTTCCCCCAAGGAACCTACCTGCGCTCAGTGCCACTGCAGTTTCTCGGACTTCAGTGGATTCGCAGTCGATAGCACGGGTGCCTTCTACCTTAGCTGGTACGACGCCGAGACCGAATGTGTTATCCACAAGTACTCTGCCGCCGGGGAGCGGATCCGTTCCTTCGGCGAGCCCGTTCGCTTCCGCTCGCCCGTGGGGTATGCGCAGATCTCGGTCAAACAGGTCATCTCCAGCGGCCCTCTCCTCGTGGTCGGTGATGCACTTTACTACTCCCAGTATAACCCTTACGAGATCCGACGATACACACTTGATGGGGATCTAAGAGTGCGCGTATTCCGGAAAAACCGCTTCCTGCCACCGGCACGCGTCCAGCCAGCCGGAGAAGGTGCCCACCGGCTCAAACCGCCTCCCACATCTCTCTTTCTGGGTTCTTGGGGGCACAGGCTGGTCCACTAGGTAGCCGCACTGCCACACCCCATCATCGACGTGTTCGATCGTCAGGGGCGGCTTCTGTGCTCCTATGTTTAAAGGACGAATTTCGGCATCTGTTCCTCTGACGGCCGCGGTACGCTGTACGGGATCGACGTTACTGGAGGGGAGGTGACAATCGTGCGTGCTGGACTCACCCTACAGGAAAGGAGGTGACCGGTGATGGCGCGTCGACGCTCGTTTCTCTGGGGGGCTTCGCTGTGGTTCTCGTCACAGCCCTACTGGGGACCGGCCTCTGGCCTCTCGCCCAGCAGGCCAAAGCGAAGACGGTAGCTTGCTGGGCGTGCTTGTACACCACGGACTACCGGTGCGAGTACCCCTTCTGGCAGCCGACATGTCTGATCTATGACCATGGGCACTCGGCATGCCTGGGTGTTATCTGGTGTGGTGACTGGATCGTCACAGGGCCGGGCTGCAACGCGAGCTAAGAAGGCTGTCCGCCACGCGACAAGCGCCGCCTGTAGCAGGAAGGGGCACGCCACTTGGTCCCCTTCCTCATTGGGCCTAAGCCCTTCTTGTTGGGGGGGCCGCTGGCCTTGCTCGGGGTGGACAGGGTACACTCCTGGACCCGAGCGCCGATCCACGCGCGGTGACCCTACCGTGGCCGCCTACCTCTAAGCAGGGCTCGCGCGCCACCAAGCCAATGGACTTCCGTATGCTGTCGGGCTCCCACCTTCCGGTCACTGGATATCCTGCCGGAACTGCCCGGCAGCCCTCCGCTCGTCCTCGCAAAAGTTGGCTCTCCCTCCCCCCTGAAAAGCAAAAGCTCCCGGCCGCATGGCCGGGAGCCTGGCGGAATGTCTGGATCTGCAGTTCACATGGACAACCTGATGGAAAAGCGGTGGACCTCGTTAAAGAGCCCAAACGGCGTGTAAGCGTAGTCGAGGCCAAATCGGAATTGCGACAGGGACTGCTGCACACCAAAGCCCACGGTGAACCCGTGCTCGTCATTGGGAAAGGAATACCCCACGCGCAGGGCCAACGTGTTCATGAGAAGATACTCGGCACCGAAGCCAACCTGCTCGGGGTAGTCCCGCGGGTGCGTGGCATCCACCGACAGCAGCAACTCATCCTGGCCTAGGCGAAATGCAGGGAACACGTCCAAAAGGTCTATCGCCAAGCCGATGCGGAAGGTCAGCGGTAGCTGGAAGCCTTCCGTCTCGTAGCGAACCTCCTGGGAGAAGTTGCGCACGGACATGCCAAAGTTGAGGCTGCGGAACCCGGTGCGATAGAGAATGCCAAAGTCGTAGGCCACCACCCCCTCTTCATACTGCTTCTGGCGATAGCCACCCTGGTTGTCAAAGCCGACGATGCTGCTGCCGAGATCCTGGGACACGTACTTGACCACCCCGCCAACCGAGAACTTCATGGACAAGGCCCGCGCATAGCCGATGCCCACCGCCCTGGCGCCGGGGCTGAACATGCCGGTGTCCTTGTACCCCTTCTCACTTACGTCCCGGATGGTCCCCTTGAAATCACCATAGTCCACCGAAAGGAACGAGATGCCCACCACGCCGTACTTGCCGCGCCAGGGGTTCAGGGCGGCGCTGGCATAGAAGTACTTGATGTCTGCGATCCAATTTACCTGGCCAAAGGACAGATCGGCTAAGGACGTTATGCTGGCCAATCCTGACGGGTTGAAGAACATGGACGCCGCGTACCCCTCCTGCGCAGTGACCGCCTCGCCCAAGGCGCTGGCACGGGCGTCGGTGGTCACGCTCAGGAACTTCATGCCGGTCTGCGCTAACTTCTGCAACTTTTGTGTCTGGCCATGGGCGCTCAGGCACCAGCCGGCCAGCAGCAGGACTGCAATCAGCGACCTTTTCATGGCACTACCCTATGCTTGGATCCGCTTACCGGATAACCACCAATTTCTCCACCGCGCTCTTGCCAGTCTTGTGGTCGGTGACCACCACTAAGTAGACGCCGCTCACAATCACCTGGTTCGAGGAGGTGGTGCAGTTCCAATAGGCATCACCCGTCCCGTCGGTGTGCTCGATGGTCTTGATGAGCTCGCCACTCTCCGTGAAGATGCGAATGGTACATTCGCCCGGGATGTTGAAGAAAGCAATCTTGTCCCCTTCACCCGGGAAGAGCAGATTGTTGGGGTCTGCGGAGATGTTGTACGGGTTCGGCACAATCCGGATATCGCTCAGCTTCTCTCCTGCGGGCCGCTTCAAGTTCGTAGGGTCGTAGGCCTGCGTGTAGTAACGATTGCTCTTCAGCGTGTGGGCGGGAATGTTCAACGCCGGGTTGCCCGGCATCTCTGGCCCTACGGCGACCACGTAGTAATAGTACGACGTCCCACGCTCCAGCTGCCTGTCCTTGAACGAGCGCTCATCCGGTCCAGCGCGGTAGACGAGGGTGTAGGTGCTGTCATACCTTCCCTTGGCACGGCATATTTCGAAGCTCAGCGGACGAGGCGCATCGTCGTAGACTTTCCATTCCAAGTTGATGCGGTCACCGCCACCGCTGATGTACACCTCGCTGGGTGGGAACTGCGGCTCGGCCATGGTGTAGCCGGAGTTATGGTTGGCGATGGCGCGCCGGAAGGTCTGGAATAGCGAGTCGCGACCGGTGAGCACCCACTGATTCTTGGTACGCGCATCGATGATGCCCTTCTTGTACTGCTTGCCAATCTCGATGCACATCTCCCGGCTCAGCCCGGCGGCCGCTTCTGCCCACACAATGTGGATGCTCTCCCCCGGACGCAACGTGTAGGGGCCATAGCCGATGCAGGCCGAGAAGCCACCCGGGGTGCCCAGTGCCGGATCACCGGTAGGCGAGGCGAAATCGCCGCTGGGCTCCACCTTGTCGCAGTGCCGCGGCGACATGTGCCCCTTGGACATCCAGCCGTACTCCGACTCCATGCGCGCGATGTTGAACGGATCGTTCTGCGAAGTGTTCGGCGCGTCGGAGGACTCGTAGGTGGTGGTGGATGGCTGCATGGGGTCGTCGCTGGGGTCAGTGGGCGAGTGGTCAGCGTGCAGCGTCACCACGCCGATGAACTGCGCAGCGCCGAGCCTCCCCACAGTGTCGGCCGCCCCAATGTAACCCGCTGAGCCTTGCGGGCTCCAGATGGGCGCCCCGATGTTGTCGTACAACGTAAACGGCGGATACTTGCCGTGCCATCCGAACTGACAGCGGAAGTTCTCGTTCGGTGGGTCGACCTTTACGCCATCACCTCGGGCGTCCAGCATCAGGTTTATGCCCCAGCCGGTGGCGTTGCCGATGAGATAACGGGTCTCGCGACAAACCGCCCACCGGAACTGGAAAAAGAAGTAGACGTCGTCCAGGGTCTGATTGGGCAGTTCGATTTCCGGGTCGTCATCCACGTTGCCCGTGTTGGTGAAGGTGTAGTCACTGACGATGTAATTGTCGTGATAGGGGTTGCTGAATTGGAAAATCTTGCGCGTCATGGTGATGCCGAGCTGGCAGTTGGTGACATTGATGATCATCCTGTCCGCCTTCATGCTCGGATCGACGCGGTTGTTGTCCACAGGCTTCTCGTACGAAAGTGCGCCATCCACAAACACCACCGGTGGCTCGAACCGGCTTACCATCTCCATCTTGATGGGAAAGAACTCGCCACCGCCAGACACGCGCGGCCCCACGTGCACCACCTTGTACGGAAAGAACATGCCGTTCTGGTCGGTAAAGTTCTTGCAGCCGATCCACAACGCCTTGGCCGCCTGCATGTCCTGGTACTGGTAAATGGCCGGCCATTGCATGCCGTACTGCTGCACCTTCATAAAGCCGTGCTCGATCTCGGAGCCGATGCTGGAGTACCAATTGTGCAGCGAGCCCACGGCCATCCAGCGAATGTCGTACTGGCCGAACACGGCCCCTGGCAGTGCCAGTACCCCACTGAGCACTGCCACTAGCCAAGAGTTTCTCTTAGTCCAGGCGCTCATCTCTTTGCCCTCGACGTACGGTTGAGACCAAGGCCACTAGTAGTTCACCCACAGCCGCACGCCCCAGTACACGTCCCGCGGATGCAGGAACGTGAAGTACTGCTGGTTCGGCATGTCGATGTGGGCCTTCTCGTCCAGCAACTTCTTGAGCTTCGGCTCTGGCACCATCACCCATTGCCCACCGATGCACTCGAAGAAGTTGTCCCTGCTCTTGTCGTAGTAAATGACCTGAGGGTTAAGCCTGCTGACGTCGTTCATGTTCGGCACAAATTCCATCGGCTGAAATTTCACGCCATCTTTGCGGTAGTCGCCAGGCCTATCGTTGCCTGGGATATTTCCGTAGGCAAGCCGGTTGCCAATACCCGCTGGCAGGTGGAGCGACTTCATGTACGCCTCATAGTCCTTGCCGTCGACAAAGCCATATTGGGTCATGTAGCGGATATTGAAAAGATTGTACACGTCCACAAAAAACTCCACGTTAGCAAAGCCGAGGCGCAAGTTCTTGCTCAGACGGAGGTCGACGTTGTAGTAGTCACGCCACTGCACGTTGTACTGGATGCCCGGTATCGTTCCACCTCCGGTCCAGGTGAAGTGGTAGCCGGAGCGCCACACCGCCAGCACGTTCAAGCGCCAGTCGCCGAGGAGCGACAGGCCGAGGACCTCGGGGCCAAATTCCTGCGGCGTGAAAAAGTCGATATTGGCGCGCGAATACGGCCGCGGCACCGGCTTCTCCTGATAGTGGGAGCGGGTCTCGCGTTCGTAGCGCCGTTGCTCGGCCGGGTTTTCATAGTACGTGCCGAAGCCAAAATTGCCGGCGGTGGTCACGTCGTAGGTATAGTTGACAAAGCCCTGCACCCACTGACCACGATTCTTGCGCAGGGTCAACTCGAAGCCACGCGTGTCTTGATAGGAATAGGGCTTGGTAACACTGTAGTTGACCTTGTTATCCCGGCTGACATACGTGACCAGCCGCGACTGCAGGGAGGCGTCTTTGTAGTACCCCGCCAAGCGCAACAGAAACTGATTGAACAAGCTGTGCTCATATCCCAATTCGTAGGCGATCGTCCTGGGCAGCGGGTTGTTGGGGTCAGCGATCCTGGTGACGGCATTGTTGTCCGTGAACCGGCGCAGCAGGAAGAGGTTTTCGGGCAGCGGCAACTGCCGGAAATGGCCGTAGTTGAAGTACAGCTTGCTGTTGACCGTGATGGGGAAAGCCACGCCCAGCCGTGGGCTGAGCTCGAGAATGCGCTTGGTAGGCTCCTTGGCCAGCAGCGTGTCGATGCCCAAAGACCTTTCCGCTGAAAACGCACGGGTGAACGGATCGTAGACGTACCACTCGCCGCCGGCGTGCGAATAGTCAAGGCGCAGGCCCACGTTAGCAATCATCCCCTCGAATTCCAGGTTGTCCTGCACGTAAACCGCACCGCGCACCGGGTAGGTGTGCCATTTGGACTTTGACCGACCGCTGGGCAGGAACTTGTCTACCGAGGCATAGTTGACTTTGTTGTCGGTGTAAACAAACTCCACGCCGGTCTTCAGATTGTTGTGGCGATTGAGCTGGCTCGTAAAGTCCGCACGTAGCGACCAGACGGTGACTTTGCTGCTGTCGCGCGAGTTGCTCATGCCTACGCCCATGCGCAAGCCCACGATGCCGGTGCTCGGGGCCGGCTGGTAGCCGAATGGTGCCTCGTCCACCCAATAGTTGTTGCCGAACAGGTAGACGCGCGAGGTATCGCGTGCCCGCCCGGGATTGGTGTCGTAGCTGGTGTGGTAGCGCTGCAGCGTTATTTCGTAGAAAGTGGCTGGATTGAGTACGTGGGTCAACTTGGCCCCGACGCTGTTCCGCTTGTAGGTAGACGGACACCAGTACGCGTCGCCGAACATGCGGCCGTCAATGTACTTGGGGCCGTTGCTCAGGGCGTCGGCAATGCCCTCCGGGCTGCGGAAGATGCCGGGCAGGCCTGAGTTGTTGTCATTGGTGCCGTTCTCGCCACCCATCATCCCTTCTACCATGAGCTTCAGGCCGGGCCTCAGGTCTGAGGTCAGCTTGAGCTGCCCATGGTAGTCGCGGTACCAGTCGGTGGAAAGGGGCACCACGTACATTTCGCGCGTGCGCCGATAAGAGGCAAAGAAGCGCAGGTCACCAAGAAACTGGCTCACCACGGGTACCGGCCCGCCGAAGCTCATGTCTACGTCATAGTCATGGTCCCTCACTTCCAAAATGCGCCGGTGCTCCCATAAAAAGACTTGTTGGGCAGCAGCGGGGGTGAGGTCGTCGTTGGGGTCATCGTTTGCCAAGGTCTTGGCCGAAACCGCATTCCACCCCTCGAACTCGACGAACTGCTTCTGCGTGTACGCGTCCCAAGCGCCGTTCTTGGTTCCCGTCCAGCAGACGGCGTCATCCACATACGGGCGGATCCAGTAGGAGTCGCGGGAGTAGGGGGCGTGCCCGAAATGCTTGGGGCCAGGTGGGCGGTACCTCCCCAAGAAGCCGAAGCTGTACTTGTCCCTGCTCCCTTCCTTGGTCACCACGTTTATCAACCCAGAGCGGATGTTGCCGAATTCGGCGCTGAAGCCGCCCGTCTGAATCTTGATTTCGTCAATGGAGGTGTAGCTGATGCCGGTGTAGGGTTGGAAAGTCCGCTCGTCGCGCAGGGAAAAGCCGTTGACGACAAAGTTGGTCTGTTCGCTGCCACCGCCGCGGATGGTGAGCCCGATGACGCCTGCCTCCAATCCCACCACCTCCGCGACCCGCACCATGGGCAGCGCCTCGATCTCCTTGAAGTTCAAGCTGGCCACACTGGCGGAGACATCCTTCTGCACTACCGGCCGCTCGGCGACCACCGTCACCTCCTGCCCCATCAGCGTCTCCGGCTGCAGTTGAAAGTCCACGGTCGTGGTTTGGTCGATGCTCACCCGCACCTGCGTAGCAGTGACCCGCGTGTAGCCGATCATGGAGGCGCGCAGGGTGTAGGTGCCAGGTGGGACGTTCAGGATCACGTAGTAGCCTTGCAGGTTGGTGGCCGCCCCCATGGTCGTACCCTCGATGACCACGTTGACGCCCGGAAGCGGCGCCTTTGTCTCCTTGTCGATTACAGTACCGGCGATCTTCCCGGTGGTGCCTGCAAGGCAGACGCACGCCATCCCGCCGACAAGGAGCGTCACAAGTGCCTTAGTAATAAGCTTCATGACGTGCACTCCTCCGAGGTAGGCCTTGGTTTCCTCCCCCTCACTGGCTGCTCGGCAACTACCCCACGGTCGACAGCTGCCGCAGCCATCCCCGACTGTTTTGTAATGTAGCCCTTTTTTCGAAAAAGTCAAGAGGAAAAATTCGCCACGTGACGAGATCGCCACCCTTCACCCCTCATGGCCGCCCAGGCGCCCGCCCGCTCACTCGGCCGCGCAGCCAGGGAGCCTATGGAGCCCCGTTCAGGAAAAGAGCCGCAGAGCTTTGGGAACCCCGTTCAATCACTCCAACGCCACGACCTCGTGAATCTCCAGCCTCGGCACCGTCAGCGTAAGCTTGCCGTCCCGGAAGTGGAACTGCAACTTCATGCCCGATGGCATGAGGCTTACCGCTTTCGGCTTGCTGGCCTGCCGCACGCTCACGGTCAGCGGGCCCACGGCCGGAATCTGGTCGAACACGCTCACCCTGCTATCGGAGTGGAGACCGGCAGTGTTGACCAGATTGATCAACAGTCTGCCCTCCTTGCGGCTGACGGTCACATCCACGTTATGCGAACCGGTGACCTCCACGAGCGGGGAAGGAAAGAGTTCACGGACCAAGGCGCTGAGAAAGTCGCGACTGACCGTAGTCGCCAAATTCATGTACCGCTCGCCAAGGTTCAGGTAGACCGCGGCGATCTGTCCCTGCCCATAGTCGGCAATCGAGGCCGCAACGGCCGGCTCGCCGAAAAAGTCATTGTTCTCGTAGATTTCGCCAAATGGGCGAACTCCTGGACCGAGTTGAACCGGCTGGTACTCGGAGTTGATGCCTGCCAGAAACCCGCCGTACGCCAGTCCGTTGACGCGCCTCTGCGGCTCGCCCTCACAGGTTACCCCCAGCTCCTTCTCAAAGAGCTTAGCAGCCCTGGGCCCGATGACCAACAGCCTCCCGCCGCTGGCGACGTATTCCAGGAGCAACGCCTTGAATTCTGGGTCGATGTAGCTCCATTCCGGGTAGATGAGCAGCGGGTACTGCCGCGCGCGCTGCCGCAGGTGATGCTCCATGACAACGTCGACGACGTGCTGGCCATCCAGAAGACATTGGAGGATGCCTTTGATGCCGCTCACCTCCTCAGTCCAACCGGCAAACGGCTTTGGGCTTTCCCGGTAGAATGCGGAAGTGGAGAGGATCAACCCGATCTGCGGCACGAGTTCGGCTTTGTGGCAAAGTTCCTGGCGCGCGCGACAGAATTGTGCCACTTCGGCCATCACCCGCATCTGCCACCGGCGAATGGAACCGTCGCGCTTCTGGGGAGAGTAGGCCTGGAATCCTCCGCCCAATGCCAGGATAATGGCTGCTTCCTGCTGCAGTTGGGGCACAGACTTTGTGCTGTAGAGCTGGTCCGTCCAGGTAAAACTCCAGGCCATCAGGTCCCATGGCTTGCCCTGCTGTGCCATCACCCGCCCCTCGAAGCGCGCCGAATTGACGCTGTTCCGCCATAGATAGTCGCCGGAAAGAAAATCGACAGGCACACTCACCGCCTCCGGCATGAAAGAAGTGAAAGACCAGTTGCTGGCAATTTGGAACTCGGGGCGGTGCGCATGGAGCTCGGTGACGTAGTGGTTCAGGTAGCTCCGGTAGCCCTCGCGCTGGCACTCCAAGAATTCAAACCAGTGTGGGTCCTCGGGTGACTTGGGCGCCTCGGCGATCCCTGTTTTTGCCTTGAAGGCCTCCAGCGCACGGGGCGAGTAATCGGACTCAACTGCCCAGCAGTCCCCATCCACCCAGACGCCATCGATGCCATACTCGTCGGCCAACTCTTTGAGTTGGCGGATGAGGAGCTGGTCCACATAGGGCCCAAAGACTGAGGTCTTTTGCTTGCTCGCCTCCCCCTTGTTATTCACACATGCCCAGTCGGGATGAGCTTGCACGGCCTTCTCGTCCCACACACCGGAGTAGTGCACATAGAGCGCCACGCCGCGCTCGGCAGTCGCCTCCCGCCAGATGCGGAGGGGGTCCAAGACAAAACCCGGGGCCTGATGGCCGACTTTGGTCATGTAGCTGGAGACACCGGGGTGGCCCTTGCAGTCGCATTGCACATAGTCCGGCTTTACCGTGTCGATGATGTACTCGACCATCTCCCGACTGACGTACTTGCCGATTTCCTTGCAATCGTCCCCCGCGTGAAAATCGAAGTGGATGCCCAAAAAGCTCTCTGAACGCTTGAGGCGCTTGGGGTAGGTCTGTGTTTGCCCCACTCCCCTCTCGACAGTGCCGGCAAAAAGGAGCAAAATGGACAGAAACAGGCCGACTCTTCGCATAGCCGTTCCTCCGGGTGCGTCGCGTCTCCGAGTCTGCGCCGCCAATGTGGCATCAAATTGGGTTGCGTGTCCATGGCGCCACATCGATGGCTTGAGCCCAATGAAGGCAGCCAGGTTGGAGTTACCCGGGTCGAATGCCCCCTGCCGCGCTCGCGCCACCGTCTGCCCACGGCAAGCGGCTCAGAGGTTTGAATGCGGCACAAACTGCACGCGCGGGGCCTCCGGCCCATCCAGGCGGCGCAACTCGCCAAGGGCATCCGTCCTGAGGCGATAGAAGCGAAACCCGTAGAAGTAGGGCTTGACAGGGAGGAGCGGTTTCTCCTTTCCTTTGCCGGTCCTTCGTACGCGCTCGTTGTGCTCCTGGATCTTGCGGTTGCGCGCCATGATCCGCCGGTTTTCCTTCTCCCTGGCGGCGCGCAACGCCGGTGCTTCCCGGTAAAGCCCCATGAGAGGCTCCTCTACCACCCGCGGGTGCGTGGAGTGAAGCAGATTGACTGTGCCGTCTGCGCTGCGGGTGATGAGCCCCACATGCCCCACGTAGAGGCCATCCTGGTTGCCCCGCACAATGTTGACAAAGTCACCGGGCTGCAGCCGATCGATGAATTCCGGCAAGAGTTCATAAGGGATGTAGGACCAGCTGAGCTCCTGGAGCGGGATTTCCTGGCCGATGCCGAATCGCCGAAAGAAGCGCGCGCGGTCGATCACTGAGGTCACGGGCACGGCGCGGTCTCCCACCAGCTCGGCAGTGAAATCTTGCACCAGCCAGGAGTTGTTCACCACCCAGTCGGCTTCGGTGTAGTGGTTCCTGGTGAGCATGCCGATGCGCCCGTCCTTGTAGCGGATCCTCTGCAAGAGCGCCATGAAGCTTGGCCAGTCCCAGGCCAGGGCCATGGCGTATATGTGCTCGGCGAAGACAAGACAGTCGCTCTTGCGCAGGCTGAAGAGCGGATCGGGGTCGTAGATTTCAAAGGGAAACTCGCCGAGAAGGAAAATCTGGTACGGTTGGCCCACCATCTTCCGTGCCAAGTGTTGCACGCGCAGGCGCAGGTCTGGCTCCATCTCGCTGAGATAGCGCAGGTAGAGGTCGACCTCCCGCTCTGTGAAGCGAGAGAGTGGCGTCTTTTGCATGCGCAGAAGCTGCTCGGCGCTGATGCCCACACGTGCCGCCACGTCCAGCTCCTGTTTGCTAAGAGACGGCTTTCTTGCCGGCAGCAAGGCCGCGCAACCGACCAGCCCCAAGAGCATGAGAACGCCCCCCAGGACAGCCAATCCAAGCACGCGCCCCATGAGCAACTGCCTCCTCCTTCTGCTCTCTGTCCTGAACCTCGCAACCAGGCCCATCTGCGCACCGAACTCCCGCACGCGTCGGCCCCCCTCGCCTGCCCAATCTGCGCACAAACGGCTTAGCGGGCCAGGACTAACTTCCTGGTCATAGCTTGGCCACGGCATACCAGGCGACAAAAATACGTGCCGGACGGCAGCCCGCGCGCGTCAAACTGTACCCGATAGCGGCCCGGGGCCAGTGTCTGGTCCACCAGCGTGGCAACCTCCCGGCCCAACATGTCGTACACCACCAGGCGCACGTCGCCGCTGCTGGCAATGTCGAAGGGGATGGTCGCCACGGGGTTGAAGGGATTCGGGTATGCCGGATGGAGCATGAAGGCCAGCGGCACGTTGCTGCCGGTGGGTTCCACTCGCACCGGCTCAGTCGACTTTTTCACCAAGCGCAGGTTGTCGAAGAAGAGCCGCCCCCTGACTGCCCCCGTTTCGCCTCGCGTCAGCTGGAAGCTATCGATGCGGTAGGCCTTCCCGTTCATGACGCCGTCGCCAATCCAACTGCCCACACTGCCGGGGTCGCTCAGGTGCCATTCCACCAAGCGCCAGCCGTACCAGTCGATGGTCACCCAATTGGAGACTTCGTGATAGGGCCAATCGGTGCCCGTCCCTTCATCCAGGCAGAAACGGAACTTGTTGCCGCTCGCATCGCCGTAGAGGTAGACTTGAAGCGTGTAGGTGGTATCAAACACCACGTCGCGCGGCGGTCCGGTCTTCAGGTACTCTCGCAGGAGATAGCCTTGTGGCGGCGGTGTCTCCATCCATTCGTACGTCAGGAAAGCTGAGCGCTTTGATACCGGCCGCGTGGCTGAGGCGGGCAGGTAGACGGCACTGGTGATGCCAAAGGTCGAGTTTGCTACCACAATCCCGGAGGTGGAGCCGCTGTAGCTGGGCTGCTCCCAGTTGCCGGCAGCGGAGAAGTCGTCGATCATGCGACTCTCCACATAGTGCGCCTTGGAGGTGCGAAAGCCCCAGGAGAAGTCGTCCTCCATCTGGTTGCCGGTCGTGTCCTGAATCGTGTTGCGCACATACACCGTGTACTCGGTCTCCGGCGCGAGAGGCTCCCATGCCCTGATGCACACCAGGGAGCGGTCGGCCGTTGCTGTAGCTAAAGCCTCGACGCGGGCTTCCCCGGCGGCACTCGTGACACTGACGGTCGTGTCCGTCATGCTCGCCGGCTTGATCAGCTCATCGAACACCAGCGTAATCACGTCGTCCACGTCCATGGCTTGCCCGACCGGGAACGCAGGATAGGTCACCAGGACGCGTGGGCCAACATCATCGATCCGGCGCGTGGCAAAGCGCAGGACGAATGGATCCCCCTCTACCCCATCGCCGTTGCCGTCCAGCCGGCGGCCGTTGATGTCGGTAGCACTGGCTCCCACCGTCACGGTGTAGGCAGTGGCAAACTGCAGACGCACCGGCACAATCTGCAGCACCTTCCCATCCAGCCAGGTCATCGTCGTCACCTCAAAGGGAGGGACAAAGGTCAGCGCCGCCTCAACACTGCTCTTGTCCATCGTCTTGGAAAAGGTAAAGGAGATCGCAGCGTTCACCGGGACGGTGTCCCCTTCCGCCGGGCTGGTGGCTACCACCACCGGTGCGAAAGAAGGAAGTGGATCGGTAACCACCACGTTGGACGGCGCGGACTCGTTCCAATAACGGTCCAGCACTGTTGCGGCGTAGCGATACGCGCCGTTATAGTCCTGCGTGCCGGGGAACTCTTCCACCACCGTGTAGGGTGTGATGCCGAAATGCACGTCCACGATGCGGTCCTGCTCGAGGTCGATGACGTCGTCCTCGGAGCGGTAGATGGCATAACGGTGCGGCGTACGCACCGATGGCGGCGGGGTAATGGTCAGCTCGTAGCGTAACGAATCCAGTTTGCGGATGGCGATACTGGGGGCATCGGGGACATCGGCGTGTGGAGACCAGCCGGAGCGCACCTTGGTCTTGCGCTCGAAGAAGGTTTGTCCGGCTTCCTCCCAGTACTGGTAGGCCTGCCAGCTCCCATAGCTGAAGAATTGGAACCCATCCACCCACGGCACGGTGCGACAGACCTCCACGACGGCGGGATGACGGTACCAGACCTTTTCGTAGGCGAATTGGTACGAACCCGGCCCGACGGTGAACAGCCGCCCCTCGGCAATGCCTTTCTGGATCCACGGCCCCCAGGACTCGCTCGGGCCGACCAGCATGGCGTAGAATCCGTCGGGTGTGAGCCAGTGATAGTGCATGGGGGTCAACTGCTCGATGTAGCCTTCATTGAACCAGAGCGCCGCATCCTGGTAGACAGTGCCGTAGCCCTGCCAGCTTGACCAGTTGTACTTGCCCAATGCTGCCGGCGACAGCCTGACCCACGGCTTCACAGCCTGGATGGAGTCGTGCAACACGCGCACGAACTCGGTTACCGACCAGCGCCACCAGTCCTCCCACGAGGCGAAACCAGCCGGTACACCGGCACTGTACGGGTGCTCGATGTCGTAAAGGTAGCGGCCGGCGGCGTTCTCTTGCAGGTCCTGCAGCTGCTCCGCCGGGATCATGCCGTCCAGCCACTGTTGCTGCTCGGCCATCTTGGCCAGCTTCTTGGAGAGCTTTGAGTTGCTGTACTCGTTCCAGCGCACGTAGTCCAGGTGCAGGCCGTCGATATCGTAGTTGCGCACGATTTCCATCGCCACGGCAATGGTGTAGGCCCGCACCGCCTCCAGCCCTGGGGAAAAGGCGATGTTGCTGGTCATGGGGTTGCCGTCGCGATCGCGACAGATCCACTCCGGATGCAGCACCGCCGGGGCTCCGGGATAGGTGGACGAGACCTGAAACACGTTGAACCAGGCGTGCACCTCCATGCCCCGCTTGTGCGCCTCTTCGATGGCATAGGCCAAAGGATCGTAGCCGGGATACTGGTAGCCGGCGTAGTAACCCCATGGCTCGAACGAAGAGTTGTAGTAGGCCGTCCCGCTCTGCCGGCATTGCCACAAGACCGCGTTCATGTTTGCCCCCTTGTGCCGGTCCAGGATGGCGCGCACGTTTGCCTTGTTCTGCTCAGCCGTGAGCGACGGACTGATGTGTTCCCAGGTAATCACCCACGTGGCGCGGAATTCACGGTTGCCACTGGCCAGCAGGCCGTGAGCGAGGATCATGCTCAACAGCAGACTGCACAACTGTTTCATTAGGCCTCCCGAACAAGAAATCGTTTTTGCTCCAGTTCGCCCTTAGCGCGTGAGGATGAGCTGAACGCTGGCACTCCCCTCGTCTGTGCTCAGGCGACAGAGGTATACGCCACTTGCCACGCTCTGCCCCCGGTCATCGGTGCCATCCCATTGCACGCGGTAGACACCACCCGCTTGCGCTCCGTCGACCACGGTCTTGACCTTCCGTCCTAACGCATCGTACAAAGCCAACTGCACATGGTGCACACCATCTGGCACTTCGTAGTGGAGTGTCACCAAGGCGTTGAACGGATTTGGGTAGCCCTGGGCAAGGCGAAGCCTTGTCGGCACGCTGGCTACTGGGGGCTCCACCCTGACCTGTGTGGGCCGGGCGAGGCGCAGGTCGTCAAAGACCAGCGTACCCTGGGGTGCACCTCCGGGTTGGGAGGAGAGCTGGATGCTGTCGAACCCCAACGTCCCGTCCAGGTTGCCGTCACCCAGCCAGGTCCCCGTACCGTCGCGCGACATGTCCCACGTCACCAATCGCCACCCCACCCAGTCGATGGCGTACCATGGGCTCACCTCGTGGTTGGCGGCCTGGTAATCGGGCACGCGGTCGTCCACGCAAAAGCGGAACAAGGTGCCGCTCCCGTCGCCGAACACGTATACTTGCAACATGTAGCTGCTATCGAAGCGCACGTTCTTGGGCGCGCCTCCAGACAAGTACACCCGGATCAGCCAGGAGGGTGCGCCCACGTCCCAGGCAAAGTTCACGCGCATGGCGGTAGTGCTGCTGGTGAGAAGGTTGACCACCCCCTGCTCCGCCTGTCTGTTCGTCTGCTCGGTGACAATACCCGTGGTGCTGCCGCTCTGTTGCGGCGCCCACCAGTTGCCCACGCCCGCCTCAAAATCGTCGATGCCCGCGGTTTGCAGGGACGTGCCTGTGGTAACGAAGCTGTAGGAGCGGTTATTGATGACCACGTTGCCAAAGTAGTCCCGCAAGCCGGCAAAAATCCTCGTCACATATGTCTCCCTCGGATACAAAGGGGCATCTGGAAAGAACGTCAACACGCTCTGCTTGTTCACCAGATAGTGCTTGAGCGTGCCGGGCACGTAGGTGTGATCCAAGAACCGCTCCACCTTGAAAAGCGCGGCAAAGTCTACCGTGGTGTCCAGCTCCTCGTCGTACCATGCGCTGATGATGGGGTGGAGCTCTACGTTGGTGGCGTTCTGCTTCGGGTAGATCTTGACCAGCTTTGGGGGCGTAATGTCCGCGCGGCTGGTGCGGAAACGGACGACCACGTCGTCGCCCCCCACGCCGTCGCCATTACCGTCCAGGAAGTAGCCGTGAATGCTGCGCGCCGTGCCGGCGATGGTCAACACATAGTTGGTGGTGAAAAGCAGCGTATCCGTCTTTACAGTCAGACGCGTGCCGTCGGAGGACCAGACGAAGGACACGGCGGCTGGCGGCCACAAAGCAAAGGCCGCCTCCACCGACTGCTTGTCCATGGGCCTGCTGAAAGTGATGGACATATCCGCCCAGGCGGGGAATGCGGTGTCGCCGTCCGCGGGGTAGGTAGTCCTGACCACCGGCGGCACGGTGCTGTACAGACCCACATCCACGAAGGTGAAAAACGTGTCAGACAGAGTGACGCGCATCTGCACAGGAATGTAGTTGTCAGCCTCGACACTCAGCTCAGTGCTGGCCGTACCCAACCCTTCGATGTAGTAGAAGCCGTTGTGCAGTTGCTGCGGGTCGCCGGAGTAAAGGTGGAAGAGCGACTCGTAGGTATCGGTCACATAGGTGGCACCGCCCACGGTGACTCTGGCGCCGTTGAGCGGTACGCCGGTTTCCGCATCGTAGACGATACCGGTGCAAATCCCCGGCGCCGGTCGCGGCAAGCGATGGAAGCGCAGAATAGACCAGAAAAAGGTGCGCGCCTCCAGCCGCTTCCAGTCGGCATTCATAAAGAGCTGGTTCTGGCGCGGATTGGTGTGGAAACCGGCCTCGCTGAGCTCGGAGGGCATCGTCGTCACGCGGTTCACGTGCAGATACGGCCCGCCCGAGGTCCGACAAAAGTCCGACCAGGTGTAGAAACTGCAGTCGCCGATGGAGCCCCTGGTGGTGGTGCGCATCCCGCGCGTGAGGAGCACGACCATGATATCCGACATCGCCTTGCCGCCAGGCGGGTACTTCTCCTGGCCGTTGTAGTATTGGCCCCAAAGGAGCAAGGTGCTGTTGGCCGCGGGGTCGCCAGCATCGCTGTGAATCGAGTGAAACCAGGCGGCGCCAACGCGGTTGGCGAAATCGGTGCGCTGGGTCAGCGACACCTGCTGCTGGTCATTGGTGCGCGAGATGTAGACCGTGTCGATGTCCGTCTCGTTGAGCAGCATCTCGCGCAGGCGCAGGCCAACGCGCAAATTGCGCTCCGCCTCGGAGTAGCCGTATACCCCCATGTTCTCTTTCTGGCTGTGACCCGGATCGAGGAAAATGTTCCACCCAGACAACCCGGTCACTTGCGCCAACCCAAGGGCCGGCAGGAATACAGCCGCCAGAAGTGCAAGAATGACCAAGTACTCTCCATTCTTGTTCGTCCGCATCTATCTTCTCTCTCTCCGTTGTTCCTTCGCCAGGCGACTCACTGCTCAATGCGCGTCTTGCTGGTGTCCACAATCGCGACGGGAAGCACATAGATGGCCCCCTCGTCCATGGTGTCGAATGCGATCTTGCTTCCGTCCGGCGACCAGCAGGGGTTCATCTCCAACCGCTCTGGCGTGCTGGTGAGCGCTGTCTTTCCCGAGCCGTCGGCCCCGATGCAGTAGATGTCCGAGGAGGTGAACTGATGGCCGTCATCCTCGGCAATCATGTAGACCAGGTGATGGCTGTCTGGCGCCCACTGCGGTCTGTTGCCACGACCCAAGTCCACGAGGCCGGTTCCGTCGGTGTTCACCACGTAGAGGTCGCCGCCCAAGACCTCGAAGGCCACGCGCCGCCCATCGGGGGACACAACCTCGTTGAGGTACTGCTCGCCAGGCAGGGGATCGAGCGTAGCCAAAGGCTTGGCACCGCCACCAGCTACCACAATCGCCCCACCCTTCTGGTAGCAGAAGTAGCGAGGGGAGACCTTGGCCATTTCCGCCACCTGCTTCCCTGATTCCACCACCTCCACTTCCTTCGGCCCGACGATCACCACTTTGCTGTCCCCTTCCGCCCAGCGGGGGAGTTCCGGCATAGAGGTGCGGTATTCGGTCAAGAGGGTAGCCTCCCCGGTGTCGACGCGGAAGAGCTTGGCTGCGTTGTAGCGGAAGGGCCCGCGATACTGGGCCACACGCGCCAGAATCGCCCGAGAATCAGCCGACCACTCGAAGCCATAGCCTGCAGCCGGCTCGGCGGTCAATTCCCGCACACCGCTGCCATCGGCCTTCATTACCCACAGCCCCTCGTAACGCTCCCCGGTGAAAGCGATCATCTGGCCATCCGGTGACCAGACCGGGTTCATGAAAAAGTTGCCGTCACCCCCCACCAGCTTGACCGCTTTGCCCACCACTCTGACCCCGCCGCTGACCTGGCTCCAGGCCACGAGCAGAAGACTCAACAACAGCCACAGACGCCTCATGTCCATTTCCTCACTTCTTAAAGACACATGTTACCGCTTCACAATTTGATAAAGACCCTCTTGCGATAGAGGATGGTCAAGATGCCAAGCCACAGGAGAATGTGCAGAAAGGGGTAGAGGAGGGATCCTCCCCAGTTGCCGGCCACCGGCACCAGCACTTTGCTGTAGATCAGGCCTTTCACCGGCTGCCGGCTGCCGTCGGCCATGGTGAACTGCCAATAGTACAGCCATTTGGCCAGCAGCGAAGAGCCGAAGTAGGCCAGAATGGCGTTGCTGCCGTACACGATCAGCGGCTGCAGTCCACGCCGCCACCCCTTGATGTCAATGGCCCAGTAGCTCATGGCAAGGAAGTGCAGCGCCAGCCCCGTGGTGTAGAGGACGTAACTGCTGGTCCATAGCTGCTTGTTCAGCGGCATCCAGGTTGCCCAGACAAGGGCTACCACGAGGAGGAGATTGGCCGAAACGAACATGCCCACGGTCTTTTCCAATGGTGCCCGTTCGCTGCGCAGCCACTGCCCGGTCAGGTAGCCAAACAGGGTGCTGGCAATAGCGGGCAATGTGCTGAGAAAACCCTCCGGGTCAAAATCCGGCTTCCACATGTGCCCTTTCAGGAGCAAATTGTCCACGTACTGCGCCAAGTTGCTGCCCAGCGCCCAGGGATCGGCTCCCCGCCCTGGAAAGGGCACCAATGCCATGATGGCCCAGTATCCCACCAGGAGCAGCACAAGGCTCACCACCTGCCCACGCCTGCCGAGGTGGAGCACCAGCAACGAGGCGAAAAAGTAGCACAGCCCAATCCGCTGCAACACACCGGACAAGCGCATGTGGACGAAATCGAACTCTGGAAACAGGTTCAAAAACCACCCGAGGAGTAAGAGGAGCGCCGTCCTCTTCACAATCTGCAGATACAGGGGGCCCTTCTTGCCGGCAGTTTCCAATCTTCTCGCAAAAGAAAAGGCCATGGCAACGCCCATGATGAACAGGAAGAAAGGAAACACCAGGTCGGTGGGTGTGCAGCCGTGCCATTCGGCGTGACGGAGCGGAGGGAGCACATACCGCCAGCTCCCCGGGTTGTTCACCAAGGTCATGAAGATGATGGTGAGGCCACGGAAGGCATCCAGCGACAGGAGCCTTTTCGACGGAGTTGTTTGCATGGCCCTTTTCGAAATGGGACCACAGGACCTTCAGCGCACCACGGCGAGCTTGCCGATCAAGGCCTGGCGCTCGGTCTTGAGGCGGTAGAAATAGACGCCGGAAGGTACATCCTCCACCGCCCAATGCACCTCATGACGCCCTGCAGGCAGTGTGCCTTCTACGAGCACCGCCACCTGCTGCCCGGCGGCGTTGTAGACGCGCAGCTCCACCCGCCCCTCACGGTCGAGCTCATAAGCAATGGTCGCCCGGGCATTGCAAGGATTTGGGTAACTCTGCCCTAAGCGAAAGCGGTACGGAACACTCCCTGGCAAGGGCTGCTCGGCGAAGGTTACCTCCTTGAGCAACGCAAACTTGATGGCGTCCGCGCGCAGGACTACGCCCTGGGGATCGGTGTTCTTCCCGGTGTCGATAACCCGCACGCTCACGTCCACGCCGGCGGGGAAGTGGTAGCGCCCGATGCGCACCCAGGAGCCGCTGCCCAGATTCTGGTTGATGATCACCGAGTCCAAGGGTATGCCCGCCAGGCTGACCACGTACAAAGCGTTGTTGGTGGAATTCACCGTGGTGGGCACGATTTCGAACAGTTCGTAGACACCGGCAAGCTCGAGAATGCCGGTAAAGGTGGCATAAGCACGTGGAGTCTGGTTCAGCGGCGCATAGCGACTGGTCGGCCCATAGGCCTGGGCCACGCTGTAGTGCCACTCGCCGAATTCGGCATAATGTCCCTGATCCTCATTGTCCACGACCAAGAAGTAGTTCTGCACGCGCGCCGTCACCGCAACACTGAGCCGCGCTTTGCGGGGGTCGTCGCTGAACAGGGTGAGCGAATCGATCCTTGCTCCTGACTGCCTCCAAAAAGCATGCACAGGTAAGCTCACGCGGCCCATGGCAGGGATGCGCAGCGGGAAGGTGGCCGGGCACGACAGCTCGCCGCCGGCCGACTCATAGCCGGTGACGGTGAGCTCCTCTACCCCCCTATTTTGCAGCTGCAGGGAGAAGCGGACAGTGTCGCGACGGCTCACCTCCCCCAGGTCCACCACCGGCGGTTGCACCTGCAAGTCACGGTCGCGCACCAGCGCCGAGAACTTGACCACGTCGGCCACCGCTGTCCCCCCTGTCTGCCCGCCGCGTACGACCATTTCCAGAAACGTCTCAGGTCCTGAGGAAAGCGGTGCCGTGGCCAGATAATGCCACTCGCCAGCGCGCAGGGGCTCGTTGAACACAGTCCCGCCCACGTAGGCCCCACGGTCAAAGAGCCTGAACGCCGTCTCGGGTGCGGGGTTGCTCACCGCCGGCACCTGCACAAAGACGTTGTAGACTCCCTCCTCAGCCAACTGCGGATACCAGCGCACCACGGCGCTGTCACCAGCGGCGATAGTCGCCCTTTGTGCAGTGCGGCCCGACGCCGCCTGCGCCATGCTGCTCCATTGCCCTGCCACCGGCGTGAGGTGGCCGCTTTCATCATCGCAAAAGCGGTCATCAGGTAGAAAGCGGTGGACGAACAGCGTCTGGTTGCCGACGGTGTCGCAGACGGCCAGCCCCACCTTGGCAAGCCTCTGCGCCGGCAAGGTCACCTCCCAGACATTGGCCGCCAGGACACGACTGGGCAACAGGTCATATTCTTCGTAGACATCCTTGAACGCCACCACGGCCTGCGGCTGGAAGAGGGGCTCATCGCTCTGGATGCGCAGGCGCGCGTCACTCCCGCTACCGACGATGTCCACCGTCAGGGTAGGGGGCCTAACATCGTTGGTGCGCAACCAGCGCTGCATGGCCTCCACCGCCGTGCAGTAGCGGAAGGTGACGCCTGGATAGCGCGCGGCTGCGGCATGGGCGGCACTGTCGATCCTGGCGATGTTCTCCAGAAAGTCAGTCTCCGGCAAATGTCCCCAGATGCAGGCCACCTGGTCGACGCCGCGCTGCGCCTCGGCGAATATCTCTTCCATATAGCCGCGAGCCAGGGTGGTCGAAAAGTGCGCCGAACGGACATTCCACCCTGCACCGTGGCCTGGAAGCTGGTAGTTGTCCTCAGATGGATGGTACGGCACCCATTGGCTCGGCGCCTGCGACCAGTCAATCATGTTGTCCAATGGTTCGGTGGTGTCGATGCCACGCGTGGGATAATCGTTGTGCATGCTGAAGGGTAGGAGCTGGTTGAGATAGCGCTGCCAGTCGTTGTCCATGTAGTGCCAGCCACTGCGGAAGGAGACCGGAAAGACTTGTTCTTCGAGCAGCAGCTGGGCGAGAGTCACGTCAAAGTCGTCCCGGCATTCCTGGAACGTATGCGCCTGGTTCCACCACCAGCGGCCATCGCCGTCATAGTCGCTCCAGAAGAAGGTGTGATAGTGGAGAGAAAGCTCATCGCCGTTGGCGACCACATTGTCGCCGTGGTACTTCTTCATCAGGTACATGGTCATGATGTTCGGCAAGGGCACGTCGGTGTTGCGCGCATAGCGGAAGATGTTGCCGGCCATCATCCACCAAGTCATCTTCAAAGGCTGGCCGTAAGAGTCCACAAAGCGCTGGCGATAGGCAGGGTCCATGACCCTGTAGGCATTGCGCGTCGGGTCAGTGTACAGGTCAAGCCGATACAGGCAGTCGTAACGGGCAACGTCCATCCCATCCCAAATGGCCGTATCCGACCCCAACACCAGGTACACCGTGCCACCGCCTGAGGCCGGACGCCATGCGGCTGTCCCAAGCAGCAGGGATAGCAGCGCGGCCCACAACCGATGGCACTGCCACTTGCCTACCCACATTCTCGATGCCGTCCGCTTTCCTCATGCACATTTCTACAATGCGGCTGGGAAAATCAAGCGTAAATTTGGCCATTGCCCGTTGGGCAAAAGGAGAGGCCGTTGGCAGCACCCAACGGCCTCTCCGGCGTCCAACGGTGAACTCGGTCTACTTCACCAAGGTCATCGACTTGGTCATGATCTTGCCGTCCACCACCAGCCGGTAGAAGTAGTGGCCAGTGGGCAGGCCAGAGGCGTCGAAGGTGACCTTGTGCTCGCCTTCGTTCATCTTCTGGCTGAGCAAGGTCTTGATCTCACGCCCGTTCATGTCGTAGACCTTGAGCTCGACAAAACCGGCCTTGGCCAATGTGAAGGGTATGGTCGTCACCGGGTTGAAGGGGTTCGGGTAGTTCTGCATCAGGCCATAGTCCCGGACCACGCTGCCGTTGTGCACCTCGACAATGCCGGTGTAGGGGTTGGGGTTCTTGAAGCGCTTGGTAACGTTACCGTCAAAGTCGTTGGCCAGCGCGTACCACACACCGCCCTCCTCGTAGAAGGCAACGCCACGCGGCGAGAAAATCTTGCCGCCCACCGGCGGGTTGGGGTCGCTGCTCGGATTGCCAGCAGGTTCGCACAGGCTGTCTACTACCGCGAAGCCCGCGTTGGGATCCAGCTGGTACCAGCTCTTGAAGTCGGTGGCAGCATTGTCCCAGTAGGTGCCGACCCACATCATGCCCCAGGGGTCCCAGTCGAGGCACTGCGCCCACATGGCTCGCACCACGGTCGCGTCGCTGTAGATGGTGCCAAGGGTGTCGACGAGGGTGTATGTGCCATCCGGGCCATCCGGGCTATAGTAGTGGCGAACGCCCTGGTACGGTGCCGCGTAGATAGCGCCCACGTAGACGTCCTTGCCGTCCTCACTGGTCAGCACACTCCGCTGGATAGTCTTGACCGTGTCGGCGAAGTAGCTGTAGAGCTCAAAATCGCTGTCGTAAATGTAGCCCGGGTTTCCGCTCAACACGGTGGTGATGTAGATGTACCCGTTAGCATCCTCGGCGGCTTCCGTCAACGAGGCGCCTGGCTTCGGGGAGGCGTAGTTCATCGTCTCCTTGGTCTGGTAGTTGATCCGCCAGACGTCATCGTATGCGCTGTACAGCACGTTGCCGTTGTGGTCCAGTGCCATGCCACGGCACCCGTTGACCAACGTGTCCGGGTTGCCAGCGGTGGTGACGAAGATTACCTGGTCGACCACATTGCCCTGCTTGTCGAAGATCCAGATGGGCTTTATGGGCCTCAGGGTTCCGGTCGGCAGGACCAAAGTGTCGGTGTAAGCATAGCAACCGATCCACACTGTGCCGTCGGGAGTGATGACAATGCCGTGCGGCTGAGCCTTGTGAGCAAAGTCACCGTCAAACACCCACTGGGCCGCAGCCAGTGAGGCCATGAGAGCCATAGCCGCTACTGTCAACAGTACCTTCTTCATCGCTCGTGTCCTCCACGTTTACTGCCAACAACCGACGCTCCTATGCTCCCCACCTGCCCGGCATGCGGGCAGTCACTGGCCGTCGCACCACCTCCTTTCAGTTGCCCATGCTTTCTTGTCCCCACCCCCTCTTCGTGCAAGCCGTCACCTTCTGCACACCGTGCTTCGCCCCTCTGGCGCCTAAAGCACCTTTAAAATGTACCCAAGTTGCGGGAAAAAGTCAAGCGATTTCTTCCTCCCCGCCGGAAAATCTCACGTGCGCCCGTAGTAGGGCGCGCCTTGCTTGAGCATATTTACCTTCAGCACCGCCTTCTTCTTGGGATCGTCACTGCGCCGACAGATGTAGAGAAAGTTGCTGTTGCCCCAGGCCAGATAGTTGCTGGCCGGTTCCAGCACTCCGGGGTAGAGCGGTTCAAACGAGCCATCGGGGTGGACCACCACCACGGCCTGCGGGGCATTGGTGCCGATGTACAGGTCCCCATCCGCCGCGAAGGTGATGGACTGCACCTCGGAGGTTGTGTCGATCTTTGCGCCCCAGTCGAAATAGACCTCCTTTGGGGCGAGGGTACCGTCCGGCTGAATTCTATTGCACCACACGTAGTGGCGGCCGGTGGCATCGTCCCTGCCGCCGACATAGACATGGTTCGCAAACACACGCACCGCGCGAATGTAGGTGTTCGGGTAGTCGGCCACCGCCGCGGCGCTCCCGTCCTGTTTGATGTTGTAGAGAAAGTCGCCCTTGCCGCCAGCGTACATCGTGCCGTCGGCGGCGAAATCAAAGTCGTCGATGCGGCCGGGCGCGGTAATCCACTTCACTGCCGCGCCGCCACCGGGCGGGATGCGATAGAAGCTGGTCGACCTCCTGCCCACGTAGAGGTAGCCCCCTGGCCCAAACTTTATGCCGCTGGGCAGCGAGAACGGCACGGTGCCGTACACCTGCTTCTCGCCTGAAGGGGAGATCTTCTCCACATTCCTGCTGCCCAGAGTGACATAGACGTTCTCATCGCGGTCACACTCCACGACGTACGGCTCATCGAACTCGCCATAGCCGCCCCAATTGAAGACACCCCGCACCAGCTTGTAGTTGACCACGTTGCTGAAGGACAGCGCCCCTATCACTGCCACCTTGACCGGGATTGTCTCGGCTACCACGTTGGGACTCTTGACACGCAGTCGCTCGGCAGAGGCCTCCACCACCGGCACGCGCGTCTTCCCGAAGTAGACCAAGTTGTACTGCGCGGTCGCCGAAAAATTCTGGCCATTGATGGTTATCGTCACCAGCCCGGCCAAGGCGCTGTCGGCAGGCTCAATGGAGGTGATGACCGGGTCCGGGTTGTAGGAAGCCGACGGGTCGTACAGGCCGATGGGCTTTTCCTTCTCGCAGTTGAGCCCCGCTGCCACAAGGACCGCAAACACCACGAAGGTGTAGGCCAGTCGCCTCATTTTCCAGTCTCCTTAGCGAATGATCACAAACTTGCGGAATGCCCTCTGTCCGTCTGGCGTCTCGAACAGAGCGATGTAGACGCCGCTCACCACCACCTGCCGCGACGAGGTCACCGAGCTCCACTCTTCGTCGCCACTGCCGTCGGTGTGCTCGATGGTCTGGATGAGGTCACCCCGCTCCGTGAAAATCTTGATGGTGCACTGCGGGGGAATGTCCAAGAACATCAGCTTATCCGGCTCGCCAGTGTACTGCAGGTCGCGCGCGGCGATGTTGTACGGGTTCGGCACCACCCGGATCTGGTCCAGAGAAGTGCCGGCTGCCCTGCGCAGGTAGGCTGGCTCGGTGGTCTTGGTGTAGAAACGGCTGCTGTATAGAGGCCCGGGGGGATTAGCCTCGCCGGTAGTATTGTTACTGCCATCGTTGTAGGCGACCAGGTAGTAGTAGTACGAGAAGCCGCGCGCCGCGGTCAGGTCATCGAAGCTGGTCTTTCCCTTGGGCACTGAGGCAATCTCTTGATACACCGTATCCGGCTTGCCCACGGCGCGGAAAATCTTGTAGCCAACGAAACCTGGCTCGCCCTCTGACGGGCTCGGCGCCCAGGAGAGCATGATGCGGTCGCCGCCTGAGCGCACCTCAAACACCGGCGGCGGCAACGGAGGTTGCGGAATCTGGTAGCCCAAGTCATAGTTGCGCTTGGCCCGGCCGAAGGTCAGCAGGATCGAGTCCTTGCCGGTGTAGACCCAAGCATTCTTGTAGACGTCCTTGTCGTCCGTGGTAGTGCCGTTTGGCAGAGTGAAAGGCCCTTTGTCGCTGGGATTGTCGTAGGCCTGTTTCCACCGCTTGCCAATGAGCTCGCACATCTGCCTGTTCAGCCCACTCACTCCTTCTGCCTCGACGATGGTGACGCTCTCGCCAGGCTCCAAGTCAAATGGGCCGTAGCAGATCCAGATGTTGGTGCCACCCCCGTCGTTGTGCACCGTGACCGGGTCGGGGTTCGTGGCCATGTACTTCTCGTCGAAGCGTTCGTTGCCGCCCAGCCCGGTGTACGGTTTGCCGCTCAACATGTCGTACAGCAGAATCATATTCCCTTCGTCGGTGGGTTGGAGATTACCGACGCTGGGATAGGTGTCGCCGGCGTGCCAGCCCAGCACCGTTGGCTGATAGGGGTCGTCGCTCTTGTCCTTTGCGCTCTTGTCCACGTGCAGCACGGCGATGCCTGCATGCTGGGGCGCGCACAGGCGGCCATTGGTGCGGATGTCCGGCCCGCCGATGTTGTCGAACGCGTTCTTGGTCGTCTGTCCGGCCCAGGCAAAGCCGCAGCGAATCCACTGCACAATCGGATTCTGCTCGGTGATGCGCTCCTGAAAGTGCGCCGGGTAGTCCTCACCGCGCTTGGTGACCCAAGTGTGCTTGCCCCAATCTTGCCCGTCACCAATCTTGTAGGCTCCTTCCCGGCAGACGCTGTAGCGCACGCCCCAGCTGATGCGCACCCCTTTCAGCGGCGCCTGCAGCTCTATCTCGTCGTCATAGTCGACATCGCCGGTGTTGGTGAACGTGTACTCCCGGATAAAGTAGTTGTCGTGGTACTGCTGGCTAAAAGCGAAGATACGTCGAGTCATGGTAAGACCCATGCTCGTGTTCACCACATTGGTGACGATGCGGTCCGGGATCTGATTGGGGTCGATCTCATCCACGTCGCCCATGTATGGCGCAGTAATGTTGATGCCGTCCACATAGACGATTGGCGCTTCGAACTTGGCCGTCTGCTTGAGCACCATGGGGAAGAGGGAGATATCCACATAACTGGCGGCGAAGTAGATGCCATACTTGCTCCAATGGTACCCTTTTGCATCGGTGAAATCTTCGCAGGCGATCCACTGCCGCTGGATCACGGCATTGTCCTGCTGCCGGTAGTCAGCGGGCCAGATCATGCCCTCGTAGTAGGAGTTGTTCCAGGCGCGCTCTGAGCCGTAGGCAGAAAAGAGGCTCTGCAGCGAACCGACCCGAACATAACGTTTCTCCGTTCCGGCTACCTGCCCGCTACTCTGAGCAACCAGTAGCGCGAGGAGCAATAGGGCGGCACCTACGCGGAGTGCAGCGCTTCCTGTTCTTCTTGTCATGTGACCTTCCCTATGCTTCGGGTTCTCCATAGCTTTCGTCCTGGCTTCCCAGACTCAGAAGTTCACCTTGATGCCGAACTTCACATCACGGGGATCCAGGAAGGTGAAGTACGTCAAATTCGGCATGTCGATGTAGGCCTTGGTCTTCAGAATCCTGTCCAAGTCCTCCTTGGTCTTGGTGGGATCGGTCGGGTCATAAGGCTCGTACTTCACCCCTTCTTTACGGTACTCGCCGATCCGGTCGTTGCCATGTTCGGCACCTGTCTCCCACGGGAAGTGGAGCGACTCTAAATAGTCCAGATAGTCGTAATAGTTGGCAAACCCTGCGTAGCTCAGCCGCTTGATGTTCAGGGCGTTGGTCACATCCACGTAGAACTGCACATCGTAGCGGCCGAACTGGAACGTCTTGGCAAGGCGCAGGTCCAGGTTGTAGTAGTCCTTCCACTGGACGTTGTCCACCAGGCCTGGGATGTTGTGCGGGTTGTAGGTCTCGTAAGCACCGGCACGCCAGCTGGCTAAGACGTTCAGATTCCACAGGCCCAAAGGATGCAGGCCCAGGACCTCGGGCCCGAATTGCGGCGGGGTCAAGAAGTCGATGTTCGCCCGCGCGTACGGTCGTGGGTGCGGACGCTCTTGATACGGGTTCTGGCGCAGGTAGTCGCGCTGCATGTTCGGATCTTGATAGTAGCGCAAAAGCCCGAAGTAACCGCTGGTAATGACCTCATACGTGTAGTTGACAAAGCCGCTCACCCAACCGCCGACGCGTTTGGTGAGGGTGATCTCGAAGCCACGCACGTCCTGGTAGTTGTTGTTCTCGGTAATGTTGTACTTCACCGCACCGGTGACGTTCTGGTAGTAGACCCATCCCGGCTGGTTAGTGATGTCGCGATAGTAGGCCGCAATGTTGAGCAGGAACATGTCGAAGAGGTTCTGCGAGTAGCCCAGCTCATAGGCAACGGTACGCTCCTCTTCCAGGTCCGGGTTGCCGATGGAGGTCACCAGGCCATTGGCCTCCCGCTGCAGCCGGAAGCGGTAGGTGGAAGCCGCCTCTTGCAGGAAGTGTCCATAGTTGAAGTACAGCTTGGAATTCTCGGTAATCGGGTGGGACACGCCCAGGCGTGGGCTCAGGTAGAGGTGCGCCTTGGCGTCGGTGACCGGCGCCGCCTTCTCGATGGTCTTGCCATACCCCTCACGGTAGAGCTTGTCGTACGGGTCCAGTACGTAGCGGATGCCGTTGGGGTTGGCGTAGTCGAGCCGCAGCCCCACGTTGGCGATGAAGCCCTGGAACTCTAACTTGTCCTGAACGTAGGCACCCACGCGGTACGGGAAGCGATGGTAGGTCTGCGTCCGGTTCCAGGTGCTCATGCCGGGGTTCTCGGTGTACGACTTGATGTTCAAGTCGTTGTACACCACCTGGAAGCCTGCTTTCACCTGGTTGCGATTGTCCACCTGGCTGGTGAGGTCGAAGCGCAGCGACGAGGTCTGGATGACGCTCTTGTCACGCCCCAGGTTCATCCACCCGCCGATGATCATGGCATCGCCAATGCCGGTCACGCCATAGCCCCAGTAGCCCCATGGCGCCTCATCCACCCAGATGCCGGGCACCGGCTCATAGCGCTTGGTGGTGTCACGCAACGTCATCTGGAAGGTATTGTAGCGGTTGATGTTGTTCTGCAGGCTCACTTCGTAGAAGGTGCGCGGGGTGAGCACATGCGTGAACTTGAGGCCCACCATGTTGCGGTAGATGGAGGCCGGGCTGTAGTAGCCGGGCGTGTAGAGGATGGCGTTGCCGCTGCTGCTATTGACCAGGTCGCCCACCGAATAGGTGCCGCGCAGCACGTCGCCCGTGGGCGTGGTAGTCCAGTCGTAGGGCGAGACCGAATGCACTTCGCCGTACATTCCCGTGACCACCAGCTTCATGGACGGGCTGATGTCGGAGATCAGCTTGAGCTGGCTGACGTTCTCCCCATAGGAGTCGCGGGACAAGGGGAAGATGAACATCTCGCGCAGCCGCTGGTGGGAGAGGAAGAAGCGCAAGCCACCGGCCACGTCGCTCACCAGGGGCACCGGCCCGCCGAAGGAGAAATCGACCACATAGTCGGGCTTGGTGATATCGCCCTGGCGACGATGTTGCCACTTCCACAGCCGCTGTGCTCCCTCTGGGGTCAAGTCATTAGTGGGGTCGCTGTCCTGCAGGGTAGCGTCGGCCACGGCAATCCACCCGGGGAACGACGGGTATTGGCGCTGCGTGTAGCTGTCCCACCCTCCGCTGGCCGTGCCGGTCCAGCAGACCGCCGGATCGAGGTAGGGTCGAGTGAAGTAGGTGTTCGGGTCATAGATCGAAGGGCCAAAGTGCTTCGGCCCCGCAGGACGGTAGAGGGCCGAGATCGTGCCGCTGTACCGTCGCCGGTCCGCTTCCCTGGTGATGACGTTGATGATGCCCGAACGCAAATTGCCGTATTCTGCGTTGAACCCGCCGGTCTGAATCTGCACCTCCTTGACCGCCGACAAGGGCACGGTGGTGTACGGCGTGTTGGAGCGCTCGTCGTTGAGCGACAGGCCGTCCATGAGCACGGCAGCCTGGCGCGCGGCGCCCCCGCGAATGACCAGGCCACGAATGCCCGCCTGTAACCCGACCACCTGGGCCAGTTCCTGGACAGGCAGGCTGGCGATCACACGCGACTCGACGTTCACCTGGCTGGCGGAAACGTCTTTGGGCACGATGGGGCGCTCTGCCTCCACCACCACCTGCTCCATGGTCAGCACTTCCACCTTGAGCTTAAAGTCCACGGTCGTGGTGAGGTCCACGTTGACGACCACGTTGGTCATCGTGACCTTGGCGTAGCCTATCATCGAGGCCTGCAGCGAATAGGTGCCGGGTGGCACGTTCAAGATTACGTAGTAGCCATTGGCATCGGTGGCCGCACCAATGCGCGTGCCCGCCAAAATGACATTTACTCCAGGAAGTGGGGCACCGCTTTCCGCATCAACCACACGTCCGGCGATCTTGCCAGTCGTGCCTCCGTACGCAAGGCCGGCACCCATGCCAACGGCCACGAGCAACAGAAGGGCTCGCGTTTTCACAAGCACGTTCTCCTTGCTTTGACCTTGTCTCACTTAAGCTGTTGACCCCAGCGCCGCGCCAGCTCCCCCCTTCTGCGCTTCCCCCAGGCGCATGGGCGGTCCCTCGTCCGGAAGCGCGAAGGTCCGCCTCAGGCATCACCTCGGCTGGTCCGTTGCGCTGGGGCAAGAAGCCTCACCGACCCTGCAGCCACACACCGTCTACTCACGCCCGTAGTACGGGGCGCTCTGCTTCAGTACGTTGATCTTCAACATCCTCTTTTTGGCTGGGTCGGTGTCGTTCCGTTGATTGGCGTAGAGGTAAGAACTCGTCCCCCAAGCCAGCGAATAGACGTACGGCTTAAGCAGGCCCTCGTACAGTGGCTCGAAGGAGCCATCGCGATGGACAATCATGATGCCGGCAGCATGGTCGGTGCCCACGTACATGTCGCCGTCCTGGGCAAAGGTCAAGGCATAGACCTGCGAAGTGGGATCGACCTTCGCGCTCCAGGCAAAGTAAACTTCCGTCGGGCCGACCTGGTCGTCGGCGAGGATCTGGTTGCGCCAGATGTGCTGCTGGCCTGTGGAATCCCTGCCGCCCACGTACACATATCCGTCGAACACGCGCACGGCCCGCATGTACACCTTGCGGTAGTTGGCCACCTTGCTGCCGGTGCCGTCCGGCTTGATGAGGTACAAGAAGTCGCCATCGCCGCCGGCATACATCGACTTGGAGGGGGCAAAGTCAAAGTCGTAGACCTTGCCCGGCGCGTCTACCCACTTTACCGCAGCGCCACCGCCCGGGGGGATGCGATAGAGAGCCGTGGTCGTCCGTGCCACGTACAGATAGCCGCCTGGCCCCATCTTCATACCGGTGCCCTTGACAAATGGCACCGTGCCATAGGTCGAGCGGAGGTTGTCGCTGGTCACCCTGTCGATGTTCCTCGTAGTGAGGTCGACATACAGGTTCTCGTCGGCATCGCAGGTGATGCCCCAGGGGTCATCGGCGGCTAAGAAGGCACCCCAATCCCAGATGGCGGTCAGCAGCTTGTACTTAACCACGTTGCTAAAAAGGAGGGCGCCATGCACCGCCACCTTGACGTTGAGCGAGTCGCCGGTCACGTTCGGCGTCTTGACCCGCAACTCCGTGGCACTCGCCGAGACCAGCTCTGCCTGCGTCTTGCCAAAGTAGACGAAATTCTCCTCCATCACCGGAGAGAAATTCTCCCCCTTGATGATGATCTGCCCGATGCCTGCCAAGGCGCTATCGGGGGGGATGATGCTGGTGATGACCGGCGTCGGCCTGCCCTGGAAGTTGGGGTTGTAGAGGCTCTCCGGGTATTCCGCCTCGCACCCCACGAGCAGCACCGTCACCACTCCCATCGCCAGCACTGCAAAGAGCCTGGAGTATCTCGCATCCATGGTGCGTCTCCTGAGTTTCGGCACGTCCGGCATTTCTCACCGACTCGGCTTAGTACGCCAAGCGGAACGACATCAGCTGCACCGCATCGAACACACCGAAGGGGATGTAGGCGTAGTCGAGGGCGATCAAGTGGTTGCCAAATTCCTTTTGCACGCCGAAACCAAGACTGAGCCCGCGATCTGGGTCGCCGTACTTCCCTTTCTCCTCCTCGGTGTGGCGGTAGCCAGTGGTGTAGCCTCCTCGCAGCGCCAGCAACCCCATGAAGGTGTACTCGGCACCCACGCTCAGCTGCTCGGGGTAGTCGCGGGGGTGACTTGCGTCAACCGAGACGAGGAGGCTATGCATGTCATTCTTGCCCAGGAAAAGCTCCAACACCTCCATGGATACCCCGATCCTGAAAGTGAGAGGCAACTGGAAGCCTTCTTTCTGGAATTTGATCTCTTGCGAGAAGTTGCGCACGCTCATGCCGAAAGCCAAGGTGCGGAACCCAGTGCGATACAGTGTGCCAAAGTCGAACGCCAGCACGTCCTTGAAGTTGTCCACCTTCTCGGTGACCCCTGCCGAGACATCGCCGACCGGCACTGTGCTGCTGCCCAACTTCTGGTAGCAGTAGCGCACATGCCCACCTACAGAGAAGCGGTCAGTCAGCGAGCGCGCATAGGCCACGCCCACCGCCAAGGCCGAAGGGGTGAAGGTCTCCGTGTCGATATAGCCCTTCTCGGTGGTGGGGTCGACCATGGTGCCCAAGAACTCACCATAGTCTACTGCCAGCAGGCTGAAGCCCAGCACGCCATATTCACCCCGCCAGGGGTTGAGCGCGATCGTGCCGGACATGTGGTTGATGTCCGCGATCCACTTGTTCTGGCTGATGGAGATATCCACCAGGGAGTTAACGCGCGCCATGTTGGCCGGGTTGTACAGCATGGAGGCCGAGTAGCCGGCAACGGTGGTAAAGGCCTCGCCCATAGCCGCCGCCCGTGCCTCGGTGGGCACGCTCAAGAACTGAAATCCTGTCTGGGCCAACTTCTTGTTAGCCGCAGTGCTCGTCACTGCGCTCAGCGCCACGACGAGCAGCACCGTCAACAGACTGACCATGCGTTTTTCCATTATCGACGTCTCCCTTGACTTGTGGTGACCTGTTCTTTCGCCCACCGGCCTGCTAACGAATGATGATAAACTTCCTGTAGGTGCTCTGGCCGTCAGGTGTCTCGAAGTAGGCGATGTAGACGCCACTAACCACAACCTGCCGGGACGAAGTGATGGAGTTCCATGCCGCATCGCCGCTGCCATCGGTGTGTTCGATGGTCTCGATCAGGTCGCCCCGCTCTGTGAAAATCTTGATGGTGCACACCGGGGGAATGTCCAGGAACATAATGCGGTCTGGCGCACCGTAGCCGTATTGCAAGTCGCGCGCGCGAATGTTGTACGGATTGGGCACCACGCGAATGTCCGCCAGGCTCTTGCCCGCCTGCCGCTTCAAGCGCACTGGCTCGTTGGTGCCCGTGTAGAACATGCTGCTCTCCAGCGGCCCAGGCGGGTTGGCAGGGGTCACGTTGCGCGAGCCGTCATCCACGCTGGTGATGTAGTAGTAGTAGTCGAAACCACGCACGGCGCCAACATCGTTGTACTCATTCACGATCTGCGGATGGTCGGTCCCCGGGCCGCAGGCAAAGATGAGCTGATACGTGGTGTCCGGCACATGGATGGTCCTGTACAGCCGATACCCCGCGAAGCCCGGCCACGACTCCGGCTCGTTGGACCATTTCAGAATCACACGGTCGCCGCCACCGGTCACCTCGAAGATCTTTGGCGGCGGCGGTGGGTGCGGGATGTTGTAGTTCAGCTTGTAGGTCATGATCGCCCGCTGGAAGGTCTTAAACAAAGAGTCCCGACCGGTAAACACCCACTTGTCCTTGTACTCATCGCGATTGCTGGTTGTGGAGCCGTCCGGGAGCGGGAAGGGGCCGCTGCCCCCAGCCAACCATTTTGCCCCCACCTCTATGCACTTATCTCGGCTCAGTCCTGCCACGCCCTCGGCGATGACGATGTGGATGCTGTCGCCGGGCGCCATGGTGTAGGGGCCGAATCCCGCGCAGTGGGAGAAGCCACCCGGCGTCGACCCCCAGATATCGGCAGCCTGGCCGGATTCCATTACCGCGTCGGCATGCATCTTCGCCGGGTGACCGGCGGTCATCGCCGCGTACTCTTCGGCCATCTTACCAGGGTTGAATGCGTCGTTGCCAGAGGTGATAGGCACGTCCGAGCCGAGGAACTGCGTGGTGGTGGGCTGCGCCGGGTCATGCGACTTGGCGGTGGCCGACTTGTCCGCATGGAGCACCACGATGCCCACATGTTGGGCGGCCCCAAGACGGCCGTCCCCATTTGGCCGAATATCGGGCGCGCCAATGTTGTCGAACCCCGCCTTGGAGTGGATGCCGTGCCACGTGTACAGCGACAGATAGCCTTCGCCCGTCTGGGGGTCATAGACCATCATGCTGTCGTTCATGGCGTTGTGCCCCCAGGAGGAGGATTGGGGCATCCAGTAGTAGCCGTACGGCCCTACCTCGCGGCATGGCGCGTACCGGTACTGGAAAAAGAACACCACGCCCTCCAGCGTCAGATCGTGCTTGGTGCCCTTGGTGTCCACAATGCCGGTATTCTTGAACACATAGTCGTAGATGAAGTAGTTGTTGTGGTGCTGCTGGCTGAAGGCGTAGATGGTGCGCTTCTCGGTGATACCGATGCCGGTGTTCACCTCGTTGTAGAGCACCCGATCGGCAACCAGGTTCGGGTCTACTTCATCGACAAAATCGAGATAGTCGATCGCTCCCCCGGGAATGCCGTCCACCAGGACCAAGGGCCGCTCGAATTTCCCGTACATCTTGAAGGTGACGGGCATGAACTCGCTCTCTTCGTTGAGCACCCGCGGGCCGCAGTGGACGACTTTGTAGTTGAACGTCACCCCCACCAATGGATCCGGGTAGTTGGTCGCCCCGATCCACAGAGCCTTGGCTGCCTTGCAGTCCTGGTAGCGGAACTGCGCAGGCCAGCGCAGGCCATCCTGCTGGTCGGGGACCAGGTGGCGCCGGCCCACTTCGATCTCGCAGCCAGCACTGGAGAACCAGTCGTGCAGCATGCCGACCGCCATCCACTTTGTCTCGTCGGCGCGCGCTGGGCCCGGTACCAGCACGAGCACCAGCAACGCCACCCCGAGCCAGTGTGCGATTCGTCTCATGGTCTGCCCTTCCGCTTAGTCAATCGTCCGGGTTCCTCTCGCTACAGCCTGAAGTCAATGGTGATGCCGAAGAAGACGCTGCGCGGGTTGAGGAAGGTAAAGTGCGCCTGGTTCGGCATGTCGATGTAGGCCTTGTCATCGAGCAACTTCTTGATTTTCGGCTCAGGCACCATCACCCATTGCCCACCGATGCACTCGAAGTAGTTCTTCCTGCTCAGATCGTAGTAGATGACATGCGGGTCGAGCTTCCTGATGTCTTTCATGTCCGACACAGCTTCCATCGGCTGGAACGCGACCCCGTCTTTGCGATAATCGCCCGGCCGGTCATTGCCCGGGATGTACGAATAACCCAGGGGATCGCCGATGTCCTTCGGCAGGTGGAGAGACTGCATGTAGTAGTTGTAGTCGAACACGTCGACGTGCGAGACACCGGAGAAGCGCTTGATGTTGAACACGTTGTAAATATCCACGAAGAGCTTTACATCAAACCTGCCAATGGGGAAGAGCTTGGAGAGCTTCAAATCCAGGTTGTAGTAATCCTTCCACCGCACGTTGTAGGTGACGCCGGGCACGTTGTTCGGGTTCCAGGTAAACCAGCTGCCGGCAGTCCAGCGGCCGACCAGGTTGAGGTGCCACTCGCCCAACAGCTTCTGCCCCAAGAGCGCCGGGCCATAGTCGGTAGGCGTGTGCAGGTCCACGTACGCCTTGAAGCGCGGCCGTGGCCGTGGCTTGTACTGCTCGGGGTTCCTTCGCTCGTACTCGCGCTGGTCGGCAGGGTTCTCGTACATGTACCCCCGGCCGAACTGCCCGGAGGTCTCTACCCGGTACTCGTAGTTGATGTCCCCGGTCAACCACCTCCCCCACAGCTTAGTGAGGTCAACCTCAAAGCCGCGGATGTCCTCGTAGGCATTGTTGGTCAGCTTGTAGTAGTTGACCTTGCCATCGAAACTCAGATAGCGGACCCAGTACTCCTCGTCGGTGATGTCCTTGTAGTAAGCCGACAGGTGCAGGAGGTAGTCTCTGCCCAAGGCGTGGTCATAGCCCAGCTCGTAGGAGACCGTCCTCGCCAACGGGATAGTGGGGTCGCCGAAGTAGTCGACGGCGTTGATGGCCGAGCGCTGCACCCGATACAATCGCTCGGAGGTCGGCATCTGCCGATAGTGGCCATAGTTGAAGTAGAGCTTGGAGCTTGCCGTAATCGGGTGGGAAATGGCCAAGCGCGGGCTTAACGTCCAGCGCGTCTCGGCTTTCTTGGTCTTGTAGTGCGCCTCCCGCTCCTCCCGGTAAGCCTGGGAGAAGAAGCCACGGTCGTAGGCATCCACATCAAACCAGTTGCCGTTCGGGTTGCTGTAGTCCAGCACCAGACCAAGGTTGGAGATAAAGCCCTCGAACTCAATCTTGTCAGTCACGTAGAAGGTGCCGCGGAAGGGGTTCTGGTTGACGCGCGTCCAGGTGTTCCCCTCAGGCAGGTAGGCGTTGAACTGGCCGAAGGACATCTTGAACTGGTCGTAGACAAACTCGGTGCCGACTTTGACCTGATTGCGGCGATCCACCTGGCTGACGAGGTCGGCGCGCGCCGTGTAGGTTGCCAGGCGGCTGTAGTCCCGCGATACGCTCACCGGCCCACCCATGATGAACACGCCGTCGATGCCGAAGATCGGCTCCTCGGAGAACCCAAACGGCCGCTCATCCAAGTAGTAGCCGGGGAACACCTCGTACAGCTTCGATGTGTCCCGATAGCGTCCCGGCCGCGTGTAGTACTTCTTGCCCTGCCGCTTCAATTGCACCTCGTAGAAGGTGCTGGGGCTCAGCACGTGGGTGAACTTGAGCGTGGCGGTGTGGTAGAAGCGCGAGGTCGGCGACCAGTAGATGTTGGTGTAATAGCGCGTGGGAACGGTGAAGCTGCCCGTAGTCATCTCCCCGGCGATTCCTTCGGCCGTCTCGAAGTAGGAAGTACCGCCCGAAAAGCTGGATGAGACCGCGTACGTCTCGCCGTAGAGCCCGATAAACGAAAGCTTCATGCTGGGCGTTATGTCCGACGACATCCGCAACATGAAGCTTTGATCCAAGATGGATTTGCGAGACAGCTCAATCAGGTACTGCTCCTCCTCGCGGCGGCCGGAGGCAAAGAAGCGAAGGTTGCCCAAGTACTTGCCGACCAAGGGCACCGGGCCACCGAAGCCGGCGTCAAACAGATAGTCGGGATCTTTGATATCGCCCTGCTTGCGGTGCTCCCAGAGGAAGACTTGTTGGGCCCCCTGGGGGGTGAGGTCATTGCTGGGGTCGTCGTCCTGCAGGGTGAGCACCGAGATCTTGTTCCAGCCGTCAAACTCTGGATACTGCCGCTGGGTGTAGGCATCCCAGGCGCCGTTCTTTGTGCCCGTCCAGCAGACCGCATCGTCCAGGTAGGGACGAAGCCAGTAGGAATTGCGGTCATAAGGGGAGATACCAAAGTGTTTGGGTCCGGGGGGCCTGATCTTGAATGTGACCGTGCCGCTGTACCCTTTCGGGTCGCCCTCCCGCGTCACCACGTTGACCACGCCGGAGCGGACGTTGGTGTACTCGGCGCTAAACCCACCTACTTGCACCGAAACCTCCCGCACGGCACTGAGTGGCACGCCAGTAATTGGGCGGTTGTCGCGTTCATCCCGCAGCACCACGCCGTCGACCATGAAGATGGCCTGGTCGGCGCCGCTGCCACGAATGCCCAGCCCAGAGGTGACGCCGGCCTGCAGACCTATGGCATCGGTCACCTTGGCCACTGGCAGAGCAGTAATTTCGCTGGCAGTGACATTCTTTTGCGAGGCAGCCACGTCCACCTGGACCACCGGACGTTCAGCCACCACCACCACTTCCTGGCCCATGAGGGTCTCCGGCGAAAGCTTGAAATCCTCGGTGGTGGTCAGGTCGATCTTGACCCGCACGTCGGTGACAGTCACAGTGGTGTAGCCGATCATGGATGCGCGCAGGGTGTAGACGCCAGGTGGGACGTTGAGGATTACGTAGTGACCATCGAGGGCGGTGGCGGCGCCCATTGTCGTGCCCTCGATAACCACGTTCACCCCTGGGAGTGGTTGGCCGGTCTCGGCGTCGGTCACCACTCCCGCGATCTTGCCGGTCGTACCGGCGAAGACCAGACCGCACGCCGCCAGCATCATACCAACTAAGGCGAGTCTCCTCCTCATGTGCGACACTCCCTTGTAAGGTTGATGGTAAGCTTCTCAGTGGATGAACGTCGTGGCTTTAGCCCGCGTGCACCTCCTTCCCTCTTTGCTTGCTCCCCTGACGGCTCGGCCTTATGCTGCAGTTGCCGTGGCAATGCCCCACTCCGACTGCCATGCGCACTTGGACCGAACACCATGCTAATGCACCCTCAAAGCCCGAGCGCGGCGCCGGGGCAAATCTTTTTTAATATACATACGAGCGCGCCAAAAGTCAAGAGAAAAATTTCATTCAGTTGTAGGGACCAGGCAAAACCTTCCCACCTAGGTGAGGTGATCAGGGAGAGCTTCGCGTCATTCTGTCCCCGGGCGGTGGCATGGTT